>NZ_FR883050.1:0-14616 GCF_000435115.1 Bacteroides sp. CAG:633
TTTAGGCTTCTCATTAAGCAAATAATAATTATACTCCAACATCTTCGCAAGAGGATAAGCACCTATATAGTTAGAAGTGATGTCACCGCCACCACTATGCCCCATGCTGTCACTTATGTATTTATAAGGTACAACACCAGAATTATTGAGATTGGTAGCAAAGCTATGTCTTGCCCATGTTGGTGATGGTGTTTGTTCCAGTCCTATGAGTTTAGCGACTTTTGCCATGTGCTCACGTATATATCTATTATAACGTTGAATAACCCATATCTCCTGTTCAGGGGTAATAAGTTCGCTCATTATGGGAAATACCCTTCGCCCAAGTTTTGGAGCATTACCATATCGGTTGAGTATCTCTTGTATCTCAGGTGTAACAGGAAATATTACCTCACTGGCACTCTCGTTTCGTTCCCGGGTCTTATGACGAAGAAAACGTAACTGTTTGCCATGAGTGGCATAGTATAGTTCATCATAAGTCAAACGAAGAGTATCAGCAAGATTTTGCCCATCGCCTAAATACATAAAGAGGAATAATCCGAGGTCGCGAAATATAGCATGTTTTTCTCGTCCAAGAAACAACTCGTTCCCATCCTTGTCTTTTGCCTCACCTGTTTTCCAGAAGTCATAAAGTTTACGCATGGTAGCCACATCAAGAAACTCATGCTTGCGGCTTTGGGATTTATTGTAACCTGTGTCCTTGAACATTTCCTTGGTATCACCTTTCATTAAACCATTTGAGATACACATATTGATGATTGTTCTGAGGCTACGAAGTGCGATGGCAATGGTCGTGGTACTCAATTCGTTTTTCTTCATGATTTTTACCCATTTCAAGATAAAGTCACGGTTTATATCGGCAAACGATATGTCCATTCCCAAATCTTTGACAAAACGGTTGCGCACATCTTTACTGCAACGAGCAGAGCCAGCCTTGCCTTCATTAGTTTTAGATTGAATGTATGAATCCCACACTGTAATAATGGTGCTGTCATCATCCTTTCTACCCTGAAATCTGTCTTGCAGCTTGCGAAGAGAGAAGTTGTTTTCTGCGATAAGTTGATTGGCGATAAGTTCCACCCTATCCATTAGATTTTTCATGTTGTTTCTCTCTGTCAGTTGAACACGACGACCACTTTTTTCGTATTCGCACAAGGTCAACCATTCTTCCATAGTGTATGTTTTGCCCAAACGAAGAAAGACTTTCTGTCCGGCATGACATACACGCACGGCAACAGGAAGCGGTTGCGAATAATCTCCTGCTTTTCGTATGTCAAGAGTCAACGAGCCATATACATTGCCATTAGAAGCTGTGAATTTAGCAAGGCATTTTTCACCTCTTGAAATGGTTTTTACCTCCTTATTCACCATTTCGGTGACCTTATCAATTCCTTCTTTCTTCATAATACGTTAATTTATAAGCCAAACTTTACTCGTTTCGGTGACCTTGAGGTGACCTTTTCGGGAGCAAACTACTGCAAATGTATGTATTTCTCTGCAAACTGCCAAATACATTAGATACTGTAAATCAACACATTTATATTACACGGAATTTTATGAAATATTACTCGAAAAGACTCATAATCTGGAGGTCCCTGGTTCAAGCCCAGGCTGGTCCACATTGAAAATCAGGCAGTTACGAATTTCGTAACTGCTTTTTTTATGTCCTTGCGAAAACAATGCGTAAACACAGTATCTCTGTTCCAACCGCCTTAACCTAACCAGTCTGTGAAGATAAGAATGCAATCGATCACTCTGTCTATAAATTTATCTATTTTCCGCTTTACACCCTTCCAATAAATCTTTTTCATCATGCAACATCCATTTTCCCATTAATCGGCAGCCCAAGTTACGAAAATTTATTGTATGACGGACAACTTTCGTCAGAAAACATCAGTTTCCGTTAGCGGAGCACTGGCACTCCTTTTTCTTTCCCCCTCCACCCATTTGCAGGTACGTAAATAAGTTCCTATCTTTGTTGCATGAAAAAAGCATGCGATTCTTTGGGTCGGGCCTGCTTTGACAGGTGTTACTTGCAGATTCTGCTCGTACTACTCTTTCTGCCCATGCTGTACGCCTGCAAGACAGACGCGAAACAGACTGCGAATACGGAAATAGATACAACCGGAAAGACAGAAGAAACGATCGTGGCAGATACAGCAGTCCCCCTTCCTGCCAAAAGCCGGACGGCGCTTTACCTCGACTCGCTCGGACTGGTCTGCATCAGCGAAGCAGACAGTAGCATTGCAGTAGACCTGATGTACACCCGTGCCGACAACTTTACTGGCAAAATACTTTACGAAGATTTGCACGAAGCCTACCTGCACCCCGACGCCATGACGAGCCTGCAGAAAGCACAACAACAGCTGAAGGCAGAACACCCGTCGTACAGCCTCATCGTCTACGACGCTGCCCGCCCGATGTCCGTCCAGCGAACCATGTGGAACGCAGTGAAGGGCACCCCCAAATACATCTACGTCTCCAATCCCGCCCACGGCGGAGGACTGCACAACTACGGTCTGGCCGTAGACGTCAGCATCGTAGACGAACAGGGAAAGCCTCTGCCCATGGGTACTCCCATAGACTACCTGGGCAAGGAAGCTCACATCACAGCCGAAGAACAGCTTGTAGCACAAGGCAAACTGACCGAAGCCGAACGGCAGAACCGCCTGTTGCTACGCCGTGTGATGAAGAACGCCGGCTTCCGCCCCCTGCCAACCGAATGGTGGCACTTCAACCGATACAGCCGGCAGACAGCCAGACAACGATTCCCGATTATTCCCTGACCGCCGGCCTCCTGAACATTTCCTTTTAATAGAAAAAGCCTTATGACACTGACCGAAGAAACCCTCCGATTCGTAGCCGAACACCGGCACGACGATGTACGCACACTGGCACTGCAAGCAGCCCGCTATCCACATGTAGACATGCCTGTAGCACTGACGCAGATAGCCGGCCGACAAGCTGCCGAAGAAAAGATACCCACCTGGGCTGCGACAGACGGCATCCTCTATCCGCCACACCTCTCCATGGAGCAATGTTCGTCGGAGGTGACGGCCCGCTACAAGGCCACCATCGTCGAAGCTTTCGGAGGCAGACACGAACAGTTTGCCGACCTGACAGGCGGATTCGGCATCGACTGTTCTTTCCTGTCCGCACTCTTCAGCCATGCCACTTATGTAGAACGGCAAGAAGTGTTGTGCGAAGCGGCCCGCCACAACTTTCCGCTGTTGGGACTGGAGCACATCAACGTGTGCCATGCCGACGGCACCGACTACCTGCGGGACATGACCGGTACCGACTGGCTCTTTCTTGATCCTGCCCGCCGCGACGGACACGGCGGAAAAACCGTTGCCATAGCCGACTGCGAACCCGACGTCGCCGCCCTCGAACCGCTGTTGCTCGAAAAAGCCGGACACGTATTGATAAAGCTATCGCCCATGCTCGACCTGACCCAGGCCCTGCATACCCTGCAGCACGTCAGCGAAGCACACATCGTCTCCGTAGGAAACGAATGCAAGGAGCTGCTGCTGGTACTGACACGCGGCGACATGACCGAACCCGACCGCGTCCCCATCCGTTGCATCAACCTGCCCACGGACCAGGCTGCTTTCAGCTTTACACGTCAGGAAGAACAGGACACTGCGTGCCCGTATGCCCCAACACTTCGCACATACCTGTACGAGCCCAATGCCTCCCTGCTTAAAGCCGGAGCTTTCCGCAGCCTGGCCAACGCATACAAAGCTGAAAAACTGCATCCCAACAGCCACCTCTACACCTCGGACATGCCGCTGCCCGACTTCCCCGGCCGTATGTTCCGCATAGACGGCTGGTGCGGCTTCGGCAAAAAAGAAGTAAAAAGTCTGCTGGGCGAAAACCGGAAAGCCAATATCACTGTCCGCAACTTTCCCGCCACCGTGGCCGAACTGCGTAAACGGCTGAAACTGGCCGAAGGCGGCAACATCTATCTATTTGCAACAACACTGGCCGAAGGACAAAAAGTGCTGGTCAGATGCAGCAAGCCCGACTAAACACAGCACGTCTGTCTATCGCGTGACAGAAGGTACACACTTACTTTGCTGCACCTTCCTCTGCCTCATCCGTTGTTTCGTGAGGAATAGTTGAAGCATTTCCATCGCGCACGGCCATGTAATGGGGCGACATGATTTCGACACCGGCTTCGTTGAAGCGGTCCTGAATATTCTGATGCAAATCCGAATAAATCTGTGCCAGACGGTCGGCATCCTTGATGTAGGCATTGACCTGATATACCGGATACCAGTCGCTTAACGAAGTAGAAAGGACAAAAGGACGGGGATCGTCTACCACGCCGGGGGTATTGAGTGCTGCCTCTATCAGCAATTTATTGACCTGCCGCCAAGGGACATCGTATCCGATACTGACTTCGGAGTGGATAATCAATCCGTAATCGCGCGCCGACTGACTGAAATTCACCGTATGCGAAGACATGATAAACGAGTTGGGAATAGTCACGACTTCGTTTTTAGGCGTACGTATACGGGTTACGAGTGGAGTTTTCTCGACCACGTTACCCGTCGTATCGTTCAGCTTGATACGGTCGCCCAGCTTAAAAGGACGCATGTAAGTGATGACCAAACCGGCAATAATATTTCCGATAACCGTGCTCGACCCCAGCGAAATAATCAGACCTACAAATACCGATATCCCCTGAAATACTCCCGAATTGGATCCCGGCAGATACGGATAAATCATCGCAATCATAAAGGTATAGAGCAGAAAACGGATAATGTGATAGGTAGGCATGGCCCAGTCGGGATAGAATCCGTTCAATTTAAGACGTTCTTCCTGTACCTCATTCGCCAGATAACGAAACATCCGCACCAGGTACTTGATAGCAATACAGATGACAAGAATGGTGAACAGATTGGGGATATAGGCCAACACACCATAAAGGATGCTTTTCACAGGATTCCAAATATAGGAAAACAACTGATAGGCCAGATCTTTGGTCTGCGGAAAGATGGAGAACAGCAGAGGCACTGTAAGCAACAGCTGCAACAGCATAATGACATACCGGAACAGATTGGCCAGCCATACCAGTACAATCACTTGCCTGCGTGTGTCCAACAACTCAAAGTCCTGAATGGAAAATGCCTTCAGGCGCGTATGCTTCAGCCGGACAATGCGTGCCTTCAGCTTGCGGAACAGCCAGTTGGTAAGTTTGAACAACAGGAACTGTCCTACAATCACCAGCAGGAAATAAGCAATACGTTTGCACAATTGCCAAAAGCCGTGTTCGGCTTTCATCACCTTCAGCTTTTCTACAATCACCTGACGCCTGATCTCGGCCAAACGGTCGCGCGAACAACTTTCCCACAAACCGTCCTGGTCGGTAAACGAAACAAGTACCTTGTCGCCATACATCAAGTCGGTAACAATATCGGTACTTTCGATGTAGACCGAATCAGGATGCAGATTGAAGCGCTTGCCCAACGCCGTGATGTCGCGTGACACATTTTCGGCCCGCTGCTGCGGAGAAAGGCCTCCACGCTTGGCATAAAGGTAGAACAGAGTATCTTCGTCCACTACTACGGGAACGCCCAAGGTAACCTGCCTCAATGAATCGATACGCTGTTTTTGTGACGCCAGTTTTACCGAATCGGCAGCATAAGCAGCCAGCTTCATCTGCTCAATCTCCATACGCAGATTGGCTTCATTCAGTTTGGCTGTTGCCAGTTCTTTCCGGACAGCGGCAAGATGCAGTGAATCACTATCAGCCTTTATCTCGGAAGCCTGCAAACTGTCGGCATGGAAAATATCAAGAACCTTTTCTACCACCTGAGCCGGCAGAGCGACCGGAACCCACAACAACAGACTAAAAATAAGAAACAGGTTTTTCTTCATACTCATAAACATTCTATTTTGTTCCAAAATCAAAACAAGGGAGCAAACATACGTAATGTTTCCGATATTTCCACATTCCGCTCCTTACAAAGGCGAAAAAAAGTGTTTGTCACGTCCCGCTTTTGCCCATTATCCGTGAAATGTATATCTTTGCCGCACAATAAATAATAACCAATAACATCATTATTCCCTGTATATGGATATTCTTTTGCTCATCGGAGGCTTGCTCCTCATCCTGCTGGGTGCCAACGGACTGACCGACGGCGCCTCTTCCGTAGCCAAACGCTTCAACATCCCCAACATCGTTATCGGACTGACCATCGTAGCTTTCGGTACTTCGGCACCCGAACTGGCCGTCAGCGTATCGTCGGCCTTGAAAGGCAGTGCCGACATAGCCGTAGGAAACGTAGTAGGAAGTAACATCTTCAATGCCCTGATGATTGTAGGCTGCACAGCCATGTTTGCCCCCATCGTGGTGCAACGCAACACGTTGCTCAAAGAAATACCGCTCTGCATACTGGCCTCACTTGCCCTGTTGATTATGGGCAACGACATGCTGCTCGACAAGTCCGGCGAAAACGTTATCAGCATCACCGACGGCCTTATCCTGTTGTGCTTCATGGCCATCTTCCTGAGTTATACTTTTGCCATTGCAAGAAGTGGCCTCACCCCCTCTCCCGAAAAGAGTGGAGAAAGCGACGGTTCGGCTGCTGCAGAAGAAGAAACGGAAATTAAAGAGATGCCTCTGTGGCGGTCTCTGATATACATCGTGGCCGGACTGGCAGGCCTCATCTACGGCGGACAGTTTTTTGTAGACGGTGCCAGCGGCATTGCACGCAGTCTGGGAGTCAGCGAATCGATCATCGGTCTGACGCTGGTGGCAGGAGGAACCTCACTGCCCGAACTGGCAACCAGCATTGTTGCCGCCTTGAAGAAAAATCCTGAAATAGCCATCGGCAACGTAGTAGGAAGTAATCTGTTCAACATCTTCTTCGTTCTGGGTTGTTCGGCTTCTATCACCCCCTTGCACCTGGCAGGTATCAACAATACCGATCTGCTGGTACTCGTCGGCTCCAGTATCCTGCTGTGGCTGTTCGGAGTCTTCTTCGGCAAGCGCATCATTACACGCGTCGAAGGTGCCATACTGATAGCATGCTATGTGGGATATACAGCCTGGCTGATCTACAATGCCGCCTAAAACTCATGACTGGGGCATCATTCTTCTTCCCACATAGTTCATTCTTCATGAAAAAAAAGTATCTTTGCGCCATCAAACTAACTCAACGACCATGGCTGTTACAATAAAAAAAGTTACCACAAAAAAAGAACTGAAGCGCTTTATCCGCTTCAACTACGAACTATACAAAAGCAACCCCTACTCCGTACCCGACCTTTACGACGATATGCTGAACACGTTCAACAAAAAAAAGAACGCAGCTTTCGAGTTTTGCGAGGCCGAATACTTTCTGGCATACAAAGACGGGAAACTAGTAGGTCGTGTGGCCGCCATCATCAACAATCGGGCCAACCAGACCTGGAACAAACGGGAAGTCCGTTTCGGATGGATCGACTTTACCGACGACGCCGAAGTGGCAGATGCCCTGATCAGCACTGTCGAACAATGGGGTAAGGAGCGTGGAATGACCCACATCACCGGTCCGTTGGGTTTCACCGACATGGATGCCGAAGGAATGCTTGTCGAAGGCTTCGACCAGCTGGGTACCATGGCTACCATCTACAACTATCCTTACTATCCGCAGCACATGGAACGGATGGGATTTGCGAAAGATGCTGACTGGGTAGAATATAAAATATTTATCCCCGACGCCATCCCCGACAAGCACAAACGCATCTCTGACCTGATACAGCGGAAGTACAATCTTAAAGTAAAAAAATATACATCGGGGAAAGAAATAGCCCGCGATTACGGACAGGCTATTTTCGAACTGGTGAACGAAGCCTACACACCACTTTACGGTTACTCGGCTCTGACGCAGAAACAAATAGACCAATACGTCAAAATGTACCTGCCCATTCTGGACTTGCGCATGGTGACACTCATCACCGATGCCGACGACCAGCTGATTGCCGTAGGCATCTCCATGCCATCGCTGTCCGAAGCCCTGCAGAAGTCGCACGGACGTCTGTTGCCTTTCGGATGGTTCTACCTGCTCAAAGCTCTGTTCTTCAAACGCCGCGCCAAGATGCTCGACCTGCTGCTCGTAGCCGTCAAACCCGAATATCAGAATAAGGGTGTCAACGCACTGCTGTTCTCCGACCTGATTCCCGTCTACCAGCAATTGGGTTTCGAATATGCCGAAAGCAATCCCGAACTGGAACTGAACGGAAAAGTACAGGCACAGTGGGAATACTTCCGCACGGAGCAGCACAAGCGTCGCCGAGCATTCATCAAGGAAATCAAGTAATGCCTGAAGAGATTGTTTTTATCCCGTTTTTGCTCGAAATCCGATGAAAAAACGATGATTTCTGACGGAAAACGGATGTTTTTTGACGGGAAACTGATGAATTCTGACGAAAAAACAACGAATTTTGGCGGAAAAACGATGAAAATTCGCTCAAAAACAAGCAAAAAACACCGAAAAAACAGCAGAAATTGATGAAAAACAGCTTAAAACAGGTATAAAAAACGCCTTAAAAAGCAAACTAACAAACTGATAGTAAACAATTTACCATCCATTTACGCAAAGAAACGACAAAAAAACGTCTCTTTATATATATAAAAAGAAAGAAAGAAAAAAAGATATTGTTGTTGTTAGAGAAACGACAACCGACGACAACGTTCCACTTGAAACAATCGTCCGTATCAACGGAGGCTCATACTGAACAAATAAAGCCGCCGCATTTGCCAGACAGACGCGTGGCGTTTTCCTGGCAAATGCGGGGCAACAGCCCCACAAACCCCAGCGGTTTTGCCTGCAAAGTCCAGGGATATTGGACAAGAAAACGGCGAGATGACCGCATACAGAAGCCCTCTGCTCGGCTAAAAGCCCAAAAACTTCTCCCCTAAAAAGAATAAAAAATTTGTTCATGCCCCATAAAACCGTTATTTTTGCAAGATAAGACAGAAAGGGAATAGTCAGACCATGGAAGAAGAAGAAAAAGACGGCAACCTGCAATTTACAGAAGCACCGGTAGAATATACCGAAGACAACATACGCCACCTGGACGACATGGAGCACATCCGTGTCCGCTCGGGTATGTACATCGGCCGGTTGGGCGATGGTTCACAGAACGATGACGGCATCTACGTCCTGCTCAAGGAAGTTATGGACAACTCGATTGACGAGTTCAAAATGGGAGCCGGCAAAAAAATCGAAGTGAACATCGAAGACAACCTGCGCGTCAGTGTACGCGACTACGGCCGGGGCATCCCCCAAGGCAAGCTCATTGAGGCTGTCAGCAAACTGAATACAGGCGGAAAGTACGACTCAAAGGCGTTCAAGAAAAGCGTCGGACTGAACGGTGTAGGTATCAAAGCCGTCAACGCACTGAGCAGCCATTTCGAAGTCCGCAGCTACCGCGACGGTAAAGTACGCACTGCCATCTTCGAACGGGGCGTACTGCAAAGCGACACTACCGAAGACACACAGGAAGAAACCGGTACCTACATCTTCTTCGAGCCGGACAACACCCTGTTCCTCAACTACAGCTTCCAGAACGAGTTTGTAGAAACACTGCTGCGTAACTACACTTACCTGAACACAGGTCTGACCTTCATCTACAACGGCCAGCGCATTGTCTCGCGTCACGGTCTGGAAGATCTGCTGAAAGATAATATGACCAGCGAGGGCCTTTACGACATTGTCCACCTGAAAGGCGAGGACATCGAAATAGCCTTCACCCATACCAACCAGTACGGCGAGGAATATTATTCCTTCGTCAACGGCCAGCATACCACCCAAGGCGGTACACACCAGACAGCCCTGAAAGAGCATCTGGCACGTACCATCAAGGAATTCTACAACAAAAACATGGACTATGCCGACATCCGCAACGGACTGGTAGCCGCCATTGCACTCGATGTAGAAGAGCCCATGTTCGAAAGTCAGACCAAGACCAAGCTGGGCTCGAACAACATGTGGCCCGCCGTGCCGCAGGAAGACAAGCCGGCAGGTCCCACGGTGAACAAGTACGTGGGCGACTTCATCAAGACCGAAGTGGACAACTACCTGCACAAAAATCCGCTGATGGCCGAAGTCATGCTGCAGAAGATACAAGACTCCGAAAAAGAGCGCAAAGCCATTGCCGGTGTCACCAAGCTGGCTCGTGAGCGTGCCAAGAAAGCCAACCTGCACAACCGCAAGCTACGCGACTGCCGCTACCACCTGAACGACGGTAAAGGCAAGGAACAGGAAGCCGAATCGTGCATCTTCATCACCGAGGGCGACTCGGCCAGCGGCTCCATCACCAAAAGCCGTGACGTGAATACCCAAGCCGTGTTCTCGCTACGCGGAAAACCGCTGAACTCCTACGGACTGACCAAGAAGGTAGTCTACGAGAACGAAGAGTTCAACCTGTTGCAAGCCGCCCTCAACATCGAAGACGGCCTTGACGGACTTCGTTACAACAAGGTCATCGTGGCCACCGATGCCGATGTGGACGGCATGCACATCCGTCTGCTCATCATCACCTTCTTCCTGCAGTTCTTCCCCGACCTCATCAAGAAAGGCCACGTGTACATCTTGCAGACCCCCCTCTTCCGTGTACGCAACAAAAAGAAAACCAACTACTGCTATACCGAAGACGAACGGCTGAAGTCCATCGAAGAACTGGGACCGAACCCCGAAATCACCCGATTCAAAGGTTTGGGCGAAATCTCGCCCGACGAGTTCCGCCACTTCATCGGCAAAGACATGCGGCTGGAACAGGTGAACCTGCGCAAAAACGACCTTGTGAAAGAACTGCTCGAATTCTACATGGGCAAGAACACCATGGAACGGCAGAACTTTATTATAGATAATCTGGTTATCGAAGAAGACATGGTAAATGAAGATTCTTAATTCCTCATTCTTAATTTAACTATGACCAAAGCTATTTTTCCGGGAACATTCGACCCCTTTACCATCGGCCACTACTCTGTAGTGAAGCGTGCATTGACATTTGTCGATGAGGTTGTCATCGGCATCGGCATCAACGACAAGAAACACAGCTACTTTCCTACCGAAAAGCGTGAAGCCATGATACGGCAACTCTATAAAGACGAACCGCGCGTCAGCGTCAAATCCTACGATTGTCTTACTATCGACTTCGTTCTGCAAGAGAAAGCCAACCTCATCATCCGCGGCATCCGCACGGTGAAAGACTTCGAATACGAAGAAACCATTGCCGACATCAACCGCAAACTGGCGGGAGTGGAAACCATTCTGCTTTTCACCGAACCCGAACTGACCAGCATCAGCTCGACCGCCGTACGCGAACTGCTACAGTTTCAGAAAGATGTCAGCCAATTCCTGCCCGAAGGCATGAAGATTAGTGAAGAATAATCAGCTAAACAGAGAAGTGCAATCTGTAGCGAAAACCTACTGAAAACAAATCACATCATGAAATATATACTATTACCGGTTCTGCTTGTCTGTACCCTTGCTCTACAGGCACAGAACATCAACCAGGACGCTTTACGCAAATTGCAAATGGCCGAATTCGCCATCAGCAAGCTCTACGTCGACTCTGTAGACGAAAACAAGCTGGTAGAAGAGGCCATCATTGGGATGCTTGAGCAGCTCGACCCACACTCTACCTACAGCAACGCCGAAGAAGTGAAGAAAATGAACGAACCCCTGCAAGGCAACTTCGAAGGAATCGGGGTACAGTTCCAGATGATAGAAGACACCCTGCTCGTTATTCAGCCCGTAAGCGGTGGCCCCTCGGAAAAAGTAGGTATACTGGCCGGCGACCGTATCACAGCGGTTAACGACACAGCCATTGCCGGAGTAAAAATGAGTACCGAAGACATCATGAAGCGGCTGCGCGGTCCCAAGGATTCGAAAGTCAACCTGACCATCGTGCGCCGCGGCATTGCCGATCCGCTGCACTTCACTGTGAAGCGCGACAAAATACCCATCCTGAGCCTTGACGCCTCGTACATGATACAACCCCATACAGGCTATATCCGCATCAACCGTTTCGGAGCCACTACTGCCGAAGAGTTTCTCACTGCGATGAAAGACCTCCAGAAGAAAGGAATGAAAGACCTCATCCTCGATCTGCAAGGCAACGGCGGCGGTTATCTGAACGCCGCTATCGATCTGGCCAACGAATTCCTCAACCAGAAGGACCTGATTGTCTATACCGAAGGACGGGCTGCCCGCCGCAGCAATTTCTACGCCAAAGGTAACGGAAACTTCCGTGAAGGACGCCTCGTAGTACTGGTAGACGAATATTCGGCTTCGGCCAGCGAAATCGTCACTGGTGCCATACAGGACTGGGACCGTGGCGTAGTAGTAGGTCGCCGCACCTTCGGCAAGGGATTGGTACAACGTCCCATTGACCTGCCCGACGGCTCAATGATACGGCTTACCATTGCCCGATACTATACACCTGCCGGCCGCTGCATCCAGAAACCCTACAGCGGCAAAGGTGACGACATGCAGGAAGCTTACGCCAAGGATTTGCTCGATCGCTTCAACCACGGCGAACTGATGCACGCCGACAGCATCCACCTCCCCGACTCACTGAAATACCAGACCAAACGTCTGGGACGTACCGTTTATGGCGGCGGAGGCATCATGCCCGACTTCTTTGTCCCCATGGATACTACGCAGTACACTGACTACCACCGCAATCTCGTGGCAAAAGGAGTCATTATCCGCAGCACAACGGGCTACATCGAACACCACCGCCAGGAATTACAGAAGAAATACAAGAATTTTGAAGCCTTCGACAAGGATTTCGAGATAGACGAAGCCTTCCTGACCGACCTGCGTGCACTGGCCGACAAGGAAAAGGTGAAATTCGATGAAGCGCAATACCAACGTGCGCTTCCCCTCATCAAGACACAGTTGAAAGCCCTCATCGCCCGCGACCTATGGGACATGAACGAATATTTCCAAGTGATGAACGCCACCAACCAAAGCGTACAGCAGGCTCTGAAAGTGCTGAACGAAGGCTTCTACGAACAACTGATGGATAAGACTACGACTGAATTGTAATCAGTCACCGAACAACCATTTGTTCAGCCAACGATTGATATAGATATTAGCCACTGCACATCCGGCTCCGATTGCCGCGCCCGCCAGCACATCGGACGGATAGTGCACGCCTTCGTTCATTCGCGATACCCCTACCGAACAGGCCCACACGGCCGAAGGAGCAATCACATACCATTTGGGATACTTCACACTGAGCGACGTAGCCAATGCAAAGGCTGTCGCCGTATGCCCCGAAGGGAAAGACGGACTGTTCTCGTGGCTGTAAGCATGCACTCTATCGGGGTAGCGTTCATAAGGCCGCTGCCTGTCCACCAGATACTTCATGCCGTACGTCACAACAAAAGCACCTGCCACACTGGTACCTACATAAACAGCATCCTTCAGCAACTGCTTGTCATGCTTGGCCCATGCAGTTACCGCCATGGCAACAGGTACTCCAATTGCCACATACGGCTCCGTCCGTGAAATCACCTTATTATAATTACGAATGAACTTTCCGTCCCAACTATTGACACGATGCACCGTGTTGATATCCCAATTCTGCCCCCATGCACCCGACACGAGCAACGACAGAAAACATACAAAAAAAGTCCAACGTTTCATCATTTGCATTTCTATCAATTTAGCGTTCTAACATCCTTCTTTCCTATCAGGCAGCAAATATAATCTACTTTCTCCATACATGCAACGAACAGAGAAACAAGCCACTACTTATTAAGGAATTATTTCTTTAATTCCTTGCTTAATCAAGGTATTTCACCTATTTTTGCGGGAAAATAGCCATCGGGCATTGACAGGAATTTTTTTCTAACTATTAAATAATTTAAATTCAATCATTTATGTGGTTAAGTAATTCATCTGTAGGAAGGAAAGTGGTGATGAGCGTTACCGGTATCGCCCTTATCCTGTTTCTGACGTTTCACATGGCGATGAACCTTGTTGCGCTGGTTTCGGCCGAAGGCTACAACATGGTTTGTGAGTTCTTGGGAGCGAACTGGTATGCAGTGGTCGGTACACTCGGTCTGGCCGCCTTGTTCATCATTCACATCATCTATGCCTTCTGGCTGACTATGCAGAACCGCCGTGCACGCGGTAGCGAACGCTATGCAGTGGTAGAAAAGCCTAAAACAGTAGAATGGGCTTCACAAAACATGCTGGTGCTGGGTATCATCGTCATTGTAGGTCTGTGCCTGCACTTGGTACACTTCTGGTCAAAAATGATGCTTCCCGAACTGGCAGGCTGCCAAGATCTGGGCGTAATGATGAATGCCGCTAATGGTATCTATCACATCCAGAACACCTTTGGCAATGTAGTCAACGTAGTACTCTACATCATCTGGCTGGGTGCGCTGTGGTTCCACCTCACTCACGGTTTCTGGAGCGCTATGCAGACATTGGGATGGAACAACAAGACTTGGATTAACCGTTGGAAATGTATTTCTAACATCTACTCCACCATCGTTGTCATCTGCTTTGCACTGGTAGTTGTTGCATTCTACATCCAATCCCTTATTTAAGAGTTAACGAGTTGACAAGTTGACAAGTTAACGAGTTGACAAGTTGA
>NZ_FR883050.1:14661-38160 GCF_000435115.1 Bacteroides sp. CAG:633
TCAACAAGCAGGTACAGTTGACACAGCCTCGTAGCCTCGTTAACTGAACCCTCGTAAACTAAAAAACTATGACCAAGATAGATTCAAGAATACCGGAAGGACCGGTAGCTGAGAAATGGACAAACTATAAAGCCCATCAGAAATTAGTAAACCCCGCCAACAAGCGTCGTCTGGACATCATCGTGGTTGGTACAGGTCTGGCTGGTGCCAGTGCTGCTGCCTCGCTGGGTGAAATGGGTTTCAAAGTATTCAACTTCTGCATTCAGGACTCTCCTCGTCGTGCACACTCTATCGCAGCACAGGGTGGTATCAATGCTGCCAAGAACTATCAGAACGACGGCGACTCTGTATACCGTCTGTTCTACGATACAGTAAAAGGTGGTGACTACCGTGCCCGCGAAGCCAACGTATACCGTTTGGCTGAAGTATCGAACAATATCATCGACCAATGTGTGGCACAGGGCGTTCCTTTTGCTCGCGAATACGGCGGTACACTGGCCAACCGTTCATTCGGTGGTGCACAGGTATCACGTACGTTCTATGCTAAAGGTCAGACAGGCCAGCAGCTGCTGCTGGGTGCATACTCTGCACTGAGCCGTCAGGTAAATGCCGGTACTGTAAAACTGTATACACGCTACGAAATGGAAGACGTCGTTATCATCGACGGTCGTGCTCGTGGTATTATCGCCAAGAATCTGGTAACAGGTAAGCTGGAGCGCTTCGCTGCTCACGCTGTAGTTATCGCAACTGGCGGTTACGGAAACACTTACTTCCTCTCGACTAACGCTATGGCATGTAACTGTTCAGCTGCTATGGCTTGCTACCGTAAGGGTGCCTGGTTCGCCAACCCGGCATACGTACAGATCCACCCGACCTGTATCCCTGTACACGGCGACAAGCAGTCTAAGCTGACTTTGATGTCCGAGTCTCTGCGTAACGACGGTCGTATCTGGGTTCCGAAGAAACTGGAAGATGCCAAGAAATTGCAGGAAGGTACACTGCAAGGTAAAGATATCCCTGAAGAAGATCGTGACTACTACTTGGAGCGCCGTTATCCGGCATTCGGTAACCTCGTTCCGCGCGACGTTGCCAGCCGTGCAGCCAAAGAACGTTGCGACAAGGGCTACGGTGTAAACAATACAGGTCTGGCCGTATTCCTCGACTTCTCCGAAGCTATCAACCGTCTGGGTAAAGATGTAGTAGCACAACGCTATGGTAACCTCTTCGACATGTACGAAGAAATCACCGACGTATCGCCTTACGAAAACCCGATGATGATTTATCCGGCTATCCACTACACAATGGGTGGTATCTGGGTAGACTACGAACTGATGACCAGCATCAAGGGTCTGTTCGCTATCGGTGAATGTAACTTCTCTGACCACGGTGCCAACCGTCTGGGTGCTTCTGCATTGATGCAGGGTCTGGCCGACGGTTACTTCGTATTGCCTTACACTATCCAGAATTATCTGGCTGACCAGATCACTGTTCCCCGCTTCTCAACCGATCTGCCCGAATTCGCAGCTGCTGAAAAAGCCGTTCAGGACAAGATTGACCATCTGATGAACATCAAGGGTAAGAAGTCTGTAGACTCTATCCACAAAGAACTGGGTCACGTAATGTGGGAATACGTAGGTATGGGCCGTACAGCTGAAGGCTTGAAGACTGGTTTGGCCAAACTGAAAGAAATCCGCAAGGAATTCGAAACCAACCTCTTCATCCCGGGCAGCAAGGAAGGCATGAACGTAGAGCTTGACAAAGCTATCCGTCTGAACGACTTTATCACTATGGGTGAACTGATCGCTTACGATGCACTGAACCGTAACGAATCATGCGGTGGTCACTTCCGCGAAGAATACCAGACAGAAGAAGGCGAAGCTAAGCGTGATGACGAAAACTACTTCTACGTAGCTTGCTGGGAATACCAAGGCAGCGACGATAAAGCTCCGGTATTGCTGAAAGAACCACTGGTTTACGAAGCAATCAAAGTTCAGACTAGAAATTACAAGAGCTAATCGGGAATGTTGAACAATTAAAGAATGAAAGAAAATGGATAAGAATATAAGTTTTACTTTAAAGATATGGCGTCAGGCAGGCCCCAAGGCTAAAGGCGCTTTTGAAACCTATCAGATGAAGGACATTCCCGGCGATACTTCTTTCCTGGAAATGCTGGATATCCTGAACGAACAGCTGATTTCTGAAGGTAAGGAACCAGTTGTATTCGATCACGACTGCCGCGAAGGTATCTGCGGTATGTGTTCACTCTACATCAACGGACATCCGCACGGACCTGCTACCGGAGCTACTACTTGCCAGATTTACATGCGCCGCTTCAACGATGGCGATACCATCACAGTAGAGCCTTGGCGTTCTGCAGGTTTCCCGGTAATCAAAGACTTGATGGTAGACCGTACAGCATACGACAAAATCATGCAGGCAGGTGGTTACGTAAGCGTAAACACAGGTGCTCCGCAAGATGCCAATGCTATTCTGATCCCGAAGACTATTGCTGACGAAGCTATGGATGCCGCCAGCTGTATCGGTTGCGGTGCTTGTGTAGCAGCTTGTAAGAATGGTTCGGCCATGTTGTTCGTATCAGCTAAAGTAAGCCAGCTCAACCTGTTGCCGCAAGGTAAATCTGAAGCACTGCGTCGTGCAAAGGCTATGCTTGCCAAGATGGACGAACTGGGCTTCGGTAACTGTACCAACACCCGCGCTTGCGAAGCTGAATGCCCGAAGAATGTTTCTATCAGCAACATTGCTCGTCTGAACCGCGACTTCATCATCGCCAAATTGAAAGACTAATTTGTTTTTTACATTTGATTAATATCACAGAAGTGAGGGTGCGTCAACAAAGAGACGCACCCTCTTTCTTTTTTATCCAAATAATAGCTATAACCAAACGAAAACGGACAGAGCAACCTTTTTAGAATTTAAAGCTGATACCAGCATAAGGTAAACAGTTGCCATGCCAATGGACGGAATAGAAACTGAGTACATCCTCCTCCGAAGGATTACCCACTACATTATAAAGTCCACAACGAAATGTGAACAACTTCTCACCAAACGACTTCTTATAAGAATAGCCAACATCCACTCGATAATGAAGTGGTTCGCGCCACATACGGAAATCGGCCTCAGGTAATGGTTCAAACCATTCGTCCAGATCGATGATTTTCCCTGAACGCATCATACCGCCAACCGAAAACAGTGAACGCGCATTCAGCTGATAGGACAATGCCCCGCCCAACTGATGGGGAACATCGTACAAAGATGGCAATTTCTTCCTGTTCTCAACCTCGGCAAACCATTCCCTGCTACGGGTGTACGCATAGGAAAGCTGCAGTTTCCAGCGTTGCCAATTTTTATAAAGATAGAACTTCGCACCATAACTGTCACCGTCACCACTCATAATATATTCTTGCCACGCTCCATTCTCGACAAAGGTTTCGGGACGTAAAGCCACAACATTACGCCGTGTTTTGTAATAAAGCGAAGCCTCCAAACGGCCTTCTTCTAGAAAGTGCTTCCAGCCTATTTCATAATGTTCCGACGTACGGGGTCTATAACCGTCGATACTCGGCATTCGGAAGTCGGTAGGCAAAGCCCAACTGCTGAAACGCAGATAATGATAAAACTGCTCCATTTTCGAAAAATGAAAATAAAGTAAGTCTTTCTCCGTCGGAAAATACTTCACCGACAGTCGTGGCTGAATACTATAATACGAACGATGATTTCGTGGATAATAGCCCACTCCGTGCACACCGACCTGTACGGAAAAACGAGGCGAAATATTCACCGTATTATCATAGAACAGCGACACCTGTCCGATAGGCTCACGACGGGTACGAATTTCTTCGCCCAACGTTGCCAAATCATAAGATTCATGTGTATATTTCAGTCCCCAACGGGCCCGATATAAATTTTCAGGAGCATAAGTAAACTCGGTCGAGACATTCAGCGACTTAATCCCACTACGTACATATCCCTCACCATCCAGTCCCAGACCGTCAACAAGAGCACGGTTTGAATAAGATGAATAATACAGGGAAGTTGCATTGCCCAACTTACCCCACTGGGTATTATAAGACAATTGATAGACCTGATTCTCCCATCTTAAAACCGAAGTTGTCTCGCCTTCATACACTGGCAAGTGATAATCATCACGTGCACCATACGCCAGTAGATTAAGGGTAGAAAGCGGCGATATGGAGTAAGATAACTTAGCGTTATAGTCGTACGAAGAATGGTTCAGCCGATCGTCTTCCGACAACAGATTGTCGAAAAAATCGAGCCAGCTGCGACGGGCACTTACCATATACGACAGCTTCTGCTTCAGGATAGGTCCTTCGAACATCACCGATGCCGCCGGCATATCCAGCGTCAGGGTACGCATATGTTCGTCCTTATTCCCCTCTTTCAGGTTGACTTCGGTGACAGAAGACAATCGGCCCGCCAGACGGGTGGGAAAGAAGCTTTTATGAAAAACCATGTTTTTCACAGCATCTCCGTTGAACATGGGCAGTAATGAACCGAGATGCCCCGGATGATAGACCGGTACTCCATCAAGCAAAAACTGGTTCTCATCCGGTCCTCCCCCATCTACCTGCAGGTTGTTTCCGGCCAAAGAAGAAGTCACCCCCGGCAAAATCCATATCTGTGAGAACAGGTCATTGGTACTGAAAGCAAGTAGATTGGAAGGATTCAGTTCAGTGAGTTCGCCGGTAGACTTCTCCGACCGTACCGTCACTTCGTCTATCTCGAACAGCAAAGGTTGCAAAGAAGCATTCTGAAAACAGTCGTGACTGATACTGACCTGACGGGTATAAGGAGTATATCCCATGTACGACACGCTCAAGGTATAGGCTCCTTCAGGCAAATAAAGTTTAAAGATGCCATTCTCGTCAGTTACCGTATTCCATTGTCTGCCTGCAGCGTCAGTCCAGGAAACTACCGCACCGTAGAGTTTCTCATCGGTATCGGCTTCGCTCACTTTTCCCCGAACATAATGTTCTTCTTGTTTCTGTATTTGTATGACCAGCTTGCGAGGAGGTACAAAGGCTGTCTTGAAGCGATAGTCTTTCAGCACCTGTGCCAGCAGCCGGCCTACAGTCATGGATCCAGCAGTCTCTACAGTGCAGATTTTAGTAAGATCGATTTGCGCAGGATTATACGAAAGCACAATACCACATTGCTTCTCGATGTAGCCAAACCATTGCAACACGGTAGCGGAAGAGGCGCTGACCTGCACCAGCTCTTCCGCTACCGTATCCGACGGCTTCAAATCCTGTCCGTCCACTTCGGTCATACCTAACACTGCCAACAGCAGTAAGATATACAGCCTACTCTTCATACAGGCGATAATGTTTTCCTTCTGTCAGAGTTTTGTATTTACATCCGCACAGGAAAGCCAGTTCTTCTACCATATCCTGTGCACTTTCACTTTCTATTCGGGTAGTAATCAAATTCTTTTCCAACCCAGCTTCCAATTCGATACGAACGCCGGTCTTCTTTTCAATATCTCGCACTACATCAGGCAAGGGAGTCGCGCTAAACACCAATACTACCGGAGCCTCACCAAACAAAGCCTGAGGATCCTCAATGATACCTACTTCCAGACGCCCGTCTTTCCATTCAGCTTTTTCATTGGCTTCGAGCACCGCTCCACTTTCGTCTGTCTTGACTCTGACTTTGCCACTCTTTACAAATACGCCGGCTTGCTTTTTACTGGTTGCATCGACCAGAAACGAAGTACCAAGCACTTCTACCTTCAACAAGTTGGTCTCTACCTTGAAAGGGACACCGTGTATTTTCCTTTTTACCTGGAAAAATGCTTTTCCTTCGAGTCGTGCCAACCGACCTTTATCGGTATGCTGATAGGTAACCACTGCTTCGGGATAAAGAATAACCTCCGAACTGTCAGGCAACAAGCAATGCTGCTCCGTACGGCCGACATTGGCATAACGCACCATTTCTTCGTCCGATGCCGAAGAGAAGTAGAACACCGATACAGCAAGCACAATGAGGAGTGAAGCTGCCATCGAAGTCCAAAACAACATCTTTCGCCTGAATGGTATGACCTTCTGAGACCGTTCCTCCAACTGTGCTTCGACCTTCTGCCAAGCCCGCTCTGCATCGAAGCTGATACCTTGCGGTTTTCCAACAGAGGCACCTATCAGTTTTTGCAACCGTCTGTATTCATCCCGATGGGCTGATATCCATTCGTTCAGCTCTTCTTGCTGGGAAGCGGTCAGCCGTTCGTTGGCAAAATGCTTGGCCAGCAGCTCGTTGATATCTGTCTTACTATTCATAATGTACTAACGGTTTACGATAATTGATAAAAGGAGAATGACAGCTACCGCCAGCAACGACCGATTTTCGGCTGCATAGGCGCGCAGCATCTTGATGGCTTTTGTCATCTGGTTCTCAACGGTTTTCTCGGACAATTCCAATTTTTGGGCTATCTCACGATACTTCAGTCCCTGCAACTTCGCCATCAGGAAGATATCTTTGCACTTGGGAGGCAAGGTAGCAAGTGCCGACTCCAGGAGCTCGGCAGGCGAAGGAGACTCATGCCCAGCCTCCGGACTATCGTCCGTTACGTCACCGGCCAAGAAAGGGCAGTCCTCGATAGAAACTACATCTTCCTTGCGCTTCCGCAGGAAAGAGATGCAACTGTTTCGCACAGAAGTAGTCACGTAAGCCGTGAACTCAGCTTCGGGCATGGAGTCGAGTCCCTTGTTCCAGATACTGATGAACAGTTCCTGAACAATGTCTTCCGAGTCATCCCTGTCAGAAACATATCCGTAGGCTATACTACACAGCCTGGAATAATGTTTCTGAAACCTGGATCTGAATATTTCCTTTCTATCGGCTCTCATATCATTGCATTCACATCAAATATCGTTTTGTCAGAACTTCAGGCTGACACCTGCCGTCAGGAATCCCTTGTGCCCCAATCCGGCTTCAACGAATCCACCGACACGGTTATTGCCAACCCGCAAAGCTATCGGATTAACCTGATAGGCAAACGAAGTAGACAAGTCCGCTTTCTTTGCCACCTTCTTGCCGGCATCAGTAAGCCCAGTTTCGGTGTGACGGTTCAGTTTGACACCAGCCGAAGCTCCACCATACAATTCTATCAGTCCGTGTTTATAATAGGTAAACTCAGCAGTGGGCAGTACCAGCATATTCAGGTCTTTCTCCTTCAATGAAGGCGACTTTTCGCCGGACAACATCAATTTACTGCTTCCATACGAGAAACCAAAGTCTGTACCGACCCGGAAACGATTGAGCGAATAACGGTAACCCAATCCGTATACCATGCTGAATGATTCGTCAGTACGTTTGCTACCCAACACAGCATCGGCCAATCCCATTCCGAGTACATCGACCGTTCCTTGCGTTAGTCCGTCGCTTACCGAAAGACGGATTTCGTGTTTACTCTCTCCTTTACTGCTCTCCTGAGCGTTTACCATATTTACACTTGCCAATGCACACAAAGATAATGCAATAAATTTAATCTTCATAACTTCTTGTTTTTTAATGGTTGAATACTCATCAGGTTTTCTCCTTCCCGTTTCGGATGTCTCTTTTTCTCTCTCTTCTTGTTCCCATGCAACAAAACGGCCGGAATACCTGTCTGTTTCTGTTTTCGCTGTCGCATCACTTGGCCAGGTGATTCTGCCTTTATAACGCAGACTTCCGTAAAAACCCCTATGCGCACCTGCTATTTTTCCAAAAAAAATTCTGCAATCCAAAGTTCCCACTTATCATTTTTAACTTGTACTTCGTATAAATGTGACATTTCACTATCTTTGCACAGTCAAGTGCGATGCAGCCTAACTCCAACTTTGTACTTGCGAACTTAAACGAACATGCTTTGTATATGAAAAAACTCCTTATCTTACTTATATCGTCTGTTCTGATGATTGCATGCAAATCGGGAAACGGCTCGAAAAAAGATGCCGGTACTGAAAAGCCCATCATCACAGTCACCATCGAACCTCTACGCTACTTTACCGAGGCCATTGCCGGCGACGAATACACCGTAGTCAGCATGGTGCCCAAAGGCAGCAGTCCGGAAACTTACGATCCTACTCCCCAGCAACTGGTTGAACTGGCCAAAAGCAAAGCTTACTTCCGAATCGGACACATCGGGTTCGAACGGGTATGGGCCGACCGACTGGCAGACAATGCGCCCCACTTGCAGTTTTTCGAACTATCGCGTGGCATCGAACTGATTTTTGACACCCCGCACCAACACGTCCATTCCTCGGCACCTGAAAGCAACTATCAGGAAGAAGAAATACACCATGCCGATGAAGCTGACGGCGAACGCCCCCTGCTCGGAGTGGAGCCACACATCTGGAACTCGCCAACCAATGCCCAAATCATTGCCGGAAACATACTGAACGCCCTGTGCCTGATGAACAAACAGAACGAGAGCGTCTATCTGGAGCGATACAACACGCTGTGCCGCAAGCTGGAGCGGACCGACAGCCTGATATGTAACATGCTGTCGACCCCGAACGCCGACCGTGCCTTTATGATTTACCACCCCGCCCTGTCGTATTTCGCACGCGACTACGACTTGTATCAGATTCCCATCGAGGCCGGAGGTAAAGAACCGTCACCCGCGCAGCTGAAGGAACTGATCAATACTTGTAAGGAAGAAAATGTGCACGTTATCTTCGTGCAACCCGAATTTGACCGCCGCAACGCCGACCTGATAGCCAAGCAGACCGGCACTACCGTTGTGCCCATCAATCCGCTGTCCTACGACTGGGAAGACGAAATGCTGAAAGTAGCACGGACACTGTCCGGCGAAAAGGCGACTGAAGAATAAAGCACCTGCAAGCCAAACAGATACCCTCAAGAAAAAACATTTGCCGACCATGTCCCAGCAACCTATCATTGAAATCAGAAACCTCAGTGCCGGATACGACGGACGCACCGTGCTGCACGATGTCAACCTGACCGTATACGAACATGATTTTCTGGGTATCATCGGCCCCAATGGCGGAGGGAAAACTACGCTGATAAAGTGTATCCTCGGATTGTTGCCTCCTTTGCAGGGGGAAATCGTCTTCACTCCCTCGCAAAGTAGTAAAGACATATCCGCCGCCGACAACAGCCACGCAACGGGAAAAATCACCATGGGCTACCTGCCCCAGTACAACAGCATCGACCGTAAATTTCCCATCACCGTCGAAGAAGTGATACTCTCCGGACTCAGCAGCAAGAAATCGCTGGCTTCGCGCTTCACCGCCCAACACCGCGAAAAGGCCCATCAGGTGGTAATCCGCATGGGACTGGAAGAACTCGAACAACGCCCCATCGGTGCACTGAGCGGCGGACAGTTGCAACGCGCCCTGCTGGGCCGTGCCATCATCTCCGACCCCGAAGTTGTGATACTCGACGAACCCAGTACCTACATCGACAAGCGGTTCGAAGCACGGCTTTACCAACTGCTGGCCGAAATCAACCGCGACTGCGCCATCATTCTGGTCAGCCACGACATTGGCACCATCCTGCAACAGGTCAAGTCCGTGGCCTGCGTCAACGAAACCCTGGACTATCATCCGTCCACCGAATGCGTCACAGGTGAATGGCTCGAAAAGAACTTCAATTGTCCGATAGAGCTGTTGGGACACGGCTCGCTGCCCCACCGCATCCTGGGGCATCATAAGCATTCATAAATATAGATCCTTACTCAAATGTAGAAGGGAAAGCCTGTAACTGATACATCAGTGCCAAAGCCATTCTCCGATGTCCTTCGGCATTGGGATGCAAACGGTCAGTATCCGATTGATGGAAGTAGCGTACATGCGCATCGTTCATAGGATAAAGCCCACTAATGCTATTCAAATCGATCACTGGTACAGCCCATACGTTACCGGCTTCTTTCAGAACCTGCACATATTCATCTACATAAACTCCTATTCTATTAGGATATGCCTCTTCCGGCTGCACATTCTGAGCTCCAAACTGCGCAAAGCCCCGATGCAAAGGTGTCAGCACAATAATCTGCTTCGAGGGAAAATTTGTTTTCAGATAATTCATTAAACGATTAATACGCCCCCGAAATGTATCATTACTCATCACCGGTTTACGATAACGGCGACTCCCAGTTTTCCCGTCCGCCAAAGGAACTTCACGATATTCTTCTTCATACCAATCGCCCAAAGGTATGCCAGCATTATAATCATTCGTACCAGCAAAAACAATGATAGCATCAATAGCATCGCCCTGCTCTTTCAGTAAATTTTCAGCCTGCCCCAGCAGCCCATCCATCTGATTGCCGTTGATTCCATACGAGAAGGCTTCCAGCCCCAGCATCTCAGCCAGATACTCCCAATAGCACTTGGTTGTCCCGATATGATTTTTATCGGTAATGGAATCACCTAAAAAAGCCACTTTTTTTTCTTTCCACTGATTTTCTACCACTACTTTCTGTAATTCAGTATTAATATATACTTGCGGAAGTACATCGGCTGAAAACAACAGGGCTGCCAATGTACATGAAACTATTTTCGTATTCATACAAACCTAACTTTTATCAAATATTTCGATAACAAAAATAAGCAAAACACTTTTAATGCTACCAATTGACCATACCTTTTCTTTAACCTATCCTAATAATAAGCTTAGTTATCATTCTTTTCAGCATGAAATGCTTATATTTGCGAAGTTTTTACGAAAATATTAGTAGATAATAACGTTATATCCCAACTCTGAATGAAACAATACAAGTTTGTGAACAACCTTGTAGGTTGGATTACCTTCCTTATTGCGGCGACAGTCTACTGCATGACTATCGAACCTACCGCAAGTTTCTGGGACTGCCCCGAGTTCATCACCACCGGCTATAAGCTGGAAGTCGGCCACCCGCCCGGCGCACCTTTCTTCATGTTGACAGCCAACCTGTTCTCGCAGTTTGCTTCCGATCCTTCGGAAGTAGCTAAAATGGTCAACTACATGAGCGCGCTGATGAGCGGTGCCTGTATACTGTTCCTTTTCTGGACCATCACACATCTGGTGCGCAAACTTGTAGTGAAGGACGAAAACCATATCACCCGCGGACAACTGGTAACCATCATGGGTAGCGGACTTGTAGGCGCACTGGCCTATACGTTCAGCGACACTTTCTGGTTCTCGGCTGTCGAGGGCGAGGTATATGCCTTCTCCTCCCTGTTCACAGCCGTCGTATTCTGGCTGATACTGAAGTGGGAAGACGTAGCCGACCAGCCTCATAGCGACCGTTGGCTCATCCTGATCGCCTATCTGACGGGACTCAGTATCGGTGTCCACTTGCTCAACCTGCTCTGTCTGCCCGCTATCGTGCTGGTATACTACTATAAAAAGGTTCCCCATGCCAATGCTAAAGGCTCGTTGTTGGCGCTCATAGGCTCTATGGTGCTGGTAGCCGTAGTACTCTACGGCATCGTGCCGGGCATCGTGAAAGTGGGTGGATGGTTCGAACTGCTGTTTGTCAACACGCTGGGCATGTCGTTCAACAGCGGTGTCATCGTTTACATCATTCTGCTGGCCGTCTGCCTTATCTGGGGTGTATACGAAAGCTACACTGAAAAGAGCAAGATGCGTATGGCACTGTCATTCGTGCTTACCATCGCCATGCTGGGTATTCCTTTCTATGGTCATGGCGCCAGCTCGGTTATCATCGGCATCATTGTCATTGCCCTGCTGTGGCTCTACCTCAGCCCGAAACTGCAAGCTGGCATGAAAGAGAAATACCGCGTTAGCGCCCGCACGCTGAACACGGCCCTGCTGTGCACCATGATGATGGTCATCGGCTATTCATCGTATGCGCTTATCGTCATCCGTTCAACAGCCAACACGCCGATGGACCAGAACTCGCCTGAAGACATCTTCACGCTGGGCGAATATCTGGGACGTGAGCAGTACGGTACACGTCCGTTGTTCTACGGTCCGGCCTACTCGTCCAAAGTAGCGCTCGACGTGAAAGACGGCTACTGCCAGCCGCGCATTTCGTACAGCGGTACCAAGTTCATCCGTAAGGAGAAAGCCACTCCCGACGAAAAAGACAGCTACATCGAAATACCCGGCCGTATCGAGTACGAGTATGCACAGAACATGCTCTTCCCGCGTATGTACAGCAGCCTGCACACCCAGCAATATGAAAGCTGGCAAGACATACAGGGCTACGAAGTGCCCTACGACCAGTGTGGCGAAATGATTATGGTGAAGATGCCTACCCAATGGGAAAACATCAAGTTCTTCTTCTCCTACCAGCTCAACTGGATGTACTGGCGCTACTTCATGTGGAACTTCGTAGGCCGCCAGAACGACCTGCAAGGCTCCGGCGAGATAGAACACGGCAACTGGATTACGGGCTTCGACTTCATCGACAACATGCTGGTGGGCAACCAGCAACTGCTGCCCACCGAACTGAAAGAGAACAAGGGCCACAACGTGTTCTACGGCCTGCCCCTGTTGCTCGGCCTCATCGGTCTGCTGTGGCAAGCCTACCGCGGACAGAAGGGCATCCAGCAGTTCTGGGTCGTATTCTTCCTGTTCTTCATGACGGGTATCGCCATCGTACTCTACCTGAACCAGACCCCGAGCCAGCCGCGCGAACGCGACTATGCCTACGCCGGCTCGTTCTACGCATTTGCCATCTGGATAGGTATGGGCGTGGCCGGACTGACACAGGCGGTCAACAAGTGGACAAGCAAACGAGCCCACCAGGCAAGCCCTGAGGAAAACGAGCCCGCCGCCCTTACGCCCTCGCTGGTTTCTGCCCTCATCATCTCCATCGTCTGCCTGCTTGTGCCCATCCAGATGGCCAGCCAGACCTGGGACGACCACGACCGCAGCGACCGCTACATGGCGCGCGACTTCGGCCAGAACTATCTGATGTCGCTTCAGGAATCGGGCAACCCCATCATTTATACGAACGGTGATAACGATACCTTCCCCTTGTGGTACAATCAGGAAACTGAAGGCTGCCGTACCGACTCACGTACCTGCAACCTCTCATACTTGCAAACCGACTGGTACATCGACCAGATGAAACGTCCGGCTTACGAAAGTCCTTCACTGCCTATCACTTGGGAACGTATGGAATATGTTGAAGGAACCAATGAATATGTCCCCGTCCGTCCCGAGTATAAGAAGAGCATCGACGCCCTGTACGCCGAAGCCAACAAACAGGCACTCGACGGAAAGAGCGAAGCATTGGTTAATATACAGAAGGAATTCGGCGAGAACCCGTATGAACTGAAGAACATCCTGAAGTACTGGGTACGCGGCAAAAACGAAGAACTGAAAGTCATCCCGACCGACAGCATCGTCATCAAGGTGGACAAGGAAGCCGTACGCCGCAGCGGCATGCTGATACCGGGCGACTCCATCCCCGACTACATGCACATCTCGCTGAAAGGCAAACGAGCCCTGTACAAGCACGAACTGATGATGCTCGAAATGCTGTCCGAAGCCAACTGGGAACGCCCCATCTACATTGCCATCAGCGTGGGTGAGGACCACCAGCTCGGCATGGCCAACCATTTCGTTCAGGAAGGCCTGGCCTACCGCTTCACGCCGTTCGACAACACCAAGACCGGAGTCAGCATCGACAGCGAGAAGATGTACGACAACCTGATGAACAAGTTCAAGTTCGGCGGCATCGACAAGCCCGGCATCTACATCGACGAGAACGCCATGCGCATGTGTTACACGCACCGCCGCCTCTTCTCGCAACTGGGCAACCAGCTCATCAAGGAAGGCAAAAACGACAAGGCCAAAGCCGTGCTCGACTATGGCGAAAAGATGATACCTGCCAGCAACGTGCCATACGACTTCCAGAACGGAGCCGTACAGATAGCCGAAGCCTACTACAAACTGGGCGAGACCGCCAAAGCCGACGCCATCATGAAGCAGCTGGCCGACAAGTCGGTGGAATACATGACATGGTACATGAGCATGAGCGACACCCGCTTCATGTATGCCAGCCGTGAGTACGAATACCATTGGGCGATACTGGACCGCGAAGTGAAAATCATGAAGCAGTATCAGTCGCAATTAGCCGGCGTCTATGAGCCGAAAGTGGAAGAACTATACAACATGTATGTAGATCGAATGAAATAAAGACAGCATGTTTATAGAACAACCCCCCAAGCTGTTCCGCAAGCTATACCCCAGTGCCCTGTGGCGTATGAATCCGGAGGAAAAGGCCGTCTATCTGACGTTCGATGACGGCCCCATCCCCGAAGTCACCCCCTGGGTGCTCGACTTGCTGGACCAGCATCAGGTCAAAGCCACTTTCTTCATGGTAGGCGACAACGTGCGCAAGTATCCCGACATCTTCCGCATGGTGGTGGAGCGTGGTCACCGCATCGGCAACCACACCTTCAACCACATCCGCGGATTCAGCCGGAAATACTTCACCTCGTACAGCTATTTGGAGAACACGGAAGAGGCATACGACTTCATGTGCTCCATCTGCGACCCGGACATCACCACAAAAGCCCTGCGCCCGCTCCTGTTCCGACCGCCACACGGTCACATGGGTTGGGCACAGTATATGGTACTGAAAAGTAAATACAAGATTGTGATGTGGGACCTTGTCACCCGCGACTATAGCAAGAAACTTCGCGGCCCGCAAGTACTGGCCAACGTCATGCGCTACGCCCGCAACGGTTCCATTATCACTTTCCACGACTCCCTCAAGTCCTGGGACAACGGCAACCTGCAGTATGCTCTGCCCCGTGCCATCAACTTCCTGAAGGAAGAAGGATATGAATTCAAACTGCTTTAAGCTATAATTTTTTCCCAGTTAGGGAAAAAAAATTCCCCAGTTAGAAAAAAAATTTTTCCTAACTGGGGAATTTTTTGAGGGGAAGTAAAGCTTTATCTTAGTTCTTCCATATTAATCCGAATGATGTCTAACCGAAAATAACTTCATATCCTCATTCTATAAAAATAATATCTTTCCATATATAATTTCGCCACTCTATACCAAAAACACTTTCTTCCATTTCATCTTTCTTGTTGGCATTCAAGTACAGATTCACTTGCTTTGAGAAAGAACTACTACCAAAGCAATTTGAGTTTATAGAAATGTCGTCAGGTGAAGTCAAATACAGATCTGTCAATAATGGACAGTTGGTAAAATTATTATCTCCTTTTATAGTTTTCACTTTGGGCAAACGAATGGTAGTAACAGCCTTACATCCCATGAAAGTAGACACCCCTAATGTTTCCGCCATAGGCAAATCTATCTCCTGCAACATTGTACAACCACCAAAAGCTCTTTCACCTATTTCCACTGCCTTAGGAAGACTTACTTTTTGCAAATTCGAACAATCAGCAAATACACTTGACCCGTATCTTGGAGACTCGGTACCATCATTAGCATCCCCAATTTTCACAGCTTCGGGTAAGTTTACCTCTGTCAGCGAAGAACAGAACCAAAAGACATTGCCTTCCAAAGTGGTTAGTTTCGGGAAATAAACTTTCTTCAATCCTGTAAACGAGAAGCTTACCCTTCCCATCGAAACGACCTCTGGCATTACAACCTTCTCCAAATGGGAACAACTTTGAAAAGCAGCATAATTAACCTTCTGCACACCGGAAGCTTCTATACGTTTCAGACCAGAACATTGAGCAAAAGCATTGTCACCTATTACTTGTACCTCTTCAGACAATATTACCTCCTGAATATTGGCATATTTATAAAACGCTTTATCAGGTATCTCTGCCAACCCATCTGCTACTGGCCAATTGGTTACTCCACTCAAATCCAACATATTTACCGAAATGCCCTCGAAAGGATTGTCTGTAGTCAATCTCAGTGCTTCATAATCACCTTTCAGAATAAAGTTTTTCACTCCTTGTGCCGCAGCATCAATGATAGCCTGCTTCACAGCATCGGCATCAGTGCCCATCTCCAAAGTCGCTTGATCTCCTTCAATGACAATAGGAACCTTCTTCAGTTGTTTCACTGTGATTACCTGAGTAATATCACTTTCTTTCCCTTTCAATGTAATGGTTCCCTCCCGGTCGTTTTCCGTATCCTCATTGGCCATTACATCGAAACAAAGTTTTTGCTCCGTTAATCCACGGGTAGAAGCATCTTGTTGAACAATCCAGTCAACAGAAACAGTGACTTCCACATCTACATTTGCCTGCAATGTAAAGTCAAGCGAACCGCCTGCAGCAGGTATCTCATACTCATTCTGTGCAACAATAATCGCATCCTTTTGCACCTGAGTAATGACTACTTTCTCCTCAATATTATTCTCCTTATTAATAAAGGAAATCTCTGCCGACCGTGCATCGTAAGTATCGTTCGGCGAAATAACAAAATAGTGTGTATAAGAAGAAACGGCTCGGGTAGACGCTTCCGTAATCCACTGTACTTCGGGCATTACGACCTCATACGATACATTGCTTTTCAGCTCCACTTGAATGGTTTCACCATCGGAAGCTACCGTATACTCTTTTTGCGAGAGCAAAATAGAAGGATCACTACTTGCCTGGTAAACAGTCACCTTTTCCGTAAGTTCACCGCCCCGAAGCGTAATGACAGCCTGCCGTGTTTCAGTATCCGTGTTCTCTGAGGCCTGAAAATTCAACGTTGACGTAGTCAGGCCACGGGTAGAAGAAGACGCAACAGTCAACCACTCTCTAGCTGCCTCTTCTATCTCATAACTGACATCCACATTCGCTTGCAACTCAATACCGAATGTACCACCTATTGCCTCCATTTCTACCTTGTTAGAAGTTACCAGCAAGGCATCTTTCTGTTTTTGGGTAAGAGTAACGGTTTTCTGTACATTCCCGCAACTCAAAACAATAGCCGCATTCCGTTCGTCATAAGTATCATTGGGCTGGGTAGTGATCTGAAGAGTAACAGTACCCGCTCCTCCCTGTGTGGGTGAAACGCTTAACCAGTCTATTGCACGAGTTACGGCACTCACACTCGCCGTCCAGTCATCCGAGGCTGTAAAGGTCAATGTAGAAGTGCCTCCTTCTACGCTTACCACAGGTTTCAGATCAGTTTCACTGCCAAACTCAATGGAAGGTTCAGGAGTTTCAGGAGCAGGTTCACCCTTATCGTCACTACAACCCGTCAAGGCAAAAACAATCACAAAAAGCAGCCATGCCGCATAGTTGAAAATAGTCTTCATATAGATACGTATTAATTCATAGTTTATCCCATAAAAACATGATTTGTGGTGATGCCTTTCTTTTCTTTGCAGAGAAAGCGGCATCACCAACAAAACAAACCTAACCAGTATATTTACTTTTCTTACAGTCCCAGCTTCTTTTTCATTTCATCGTTCCACTATTTCCGACAAAATCGGTAGCAAAACTCTTTCACTTCTTTATCTGCAAATAAACAACTTTTTCACATTTCTTTTTGTCACCGAAAACAGTGATTTTACAAGCAAGATGCATTTTTTGAAAAATAAAAGAATGCCTTTTACATCATTATACTAGCCTCAATCAACAACAATATGCCAAAGGCACACCGCATCTACCGCCAAGTCACTTCAATTCCTCAATCATTCTTTTCTTTCTTCATAACAAAACCCCTATCTTTGCGACAGAAATACACCATACTACCATGAATAGAGTTTTATTTCTCCTTTACATTGCCTTAATGACTGCAGCCAGCCTACGCGCAGAAGACATCCCTACCGACACACTGCTGATGGACTTCTACGAACGGGCAGCCAACCTGATGGGCGAAGGATATTACGAGGAAGCACAACACAGTTTCGACAGTGCCTTTGCCGTCAAAGGAGTCGAACAATCACCCGTCTATCCGATACTGCTGAACGAACAGGCTACTTTATTAATATATGTAGGAAAGAACGAGGAAGCCTTCGAAATGAAAAAGAGTGTACTTCCCTATCTGCCTCAAACAGCCGATTTAGAGAAGCACATCAGCGTATACAACGACTTGGCCATCCTCTACCGCCAGCGGCACATGAGCGATTCTACCATCTATTATTACAACAAAGCACTCGAAGCAGCCCTGAAATACAAAGACGAAAGCTGGATCACACATATTTATAATAATGTATCGGTGTTCTATTTCAACATCCGGCAACTAAGCGAAGCTGAGAAGTACAACGAACTGGCCATCCAGCACGTATCCAAAACCGATGACGCTTACGTCAACTTTTCGGCCTGGCAACTTGGAGCCGGTATCAAAGCCGAACTGAACAAAATAGAGAAAGCCGAACAGTTCATCCGCAAAGCCTGGCAGATAGCCTGCAACGCCGGCGAGAATGCCGCAAGCCTGAAGATAAGGTGCATGCCCTCGATATTAAGGGTATTCGAACGACAGGAAAAGCCCGACTCCGTAGACTACTACCTGCAAATGGGCAACCGGCTGCTGGCCGACATCCCTGCCAACTCCGTCCCTGGCATCGGATTCATACAGGTGCGTGCCTCGACCGAAATGAACAGAAAAAACTACAGCAAAGCCCTGAACGACCTGTTGTGGCTTCGGAACAGAAATATAGGAAGCGAACCCAAAACCCTGCTCACACAGATAGCGCAATGCTACGACGCCATCGGAAACCGCCAACTGGCTTACGTCTACATGGACAGCGCACGCATGTGGACCGATACCCTGGCACAGCACAATCTGACGCAACAGATGGCCGAATTCAACGTAAAGTATCAGACACAGGAGAAAGAGCTGCAAATAGCCCACCTGCAACAGGAAAAACTGGAGCACGAAACCTTCTTGCTGAAAATCACCGTGGCAGCGGGATGCCTGCTGACCCTGGCCTTCATAGCCCTGCTGATACTGTACTACAAAAAACGGATAGCCGACAAGAAAATAGAACTGCTGAAGCAGGAAAACGAACTGAACTCGGCCAAACGCTACATTGAAGGTCTGGAAGCCGAATGCAAATATTTTGCCAAAGAACTGCACGACGGCATTGCCAACGATCTGCTGGGACTGCAAATGAAGATAGAAAGCTCTGCTACAGCCGATAACCTCCAGAAACTGGGCAGTTTCGTAAGTCAACTGAGGAACAACGTACGCAACATCTCGCACGAACTGATGCCGCCCGAATTCGATCAGCTCAGTCTGGACGAGATACTCGGCCATTATGCTGCCAGTCTGACCGAGAACACTGACAGGCACATCGCGTACACACCGACCGCCGGCAATGCATCACGCTTCATCCCCAACCGCACGGCCTACGAACTGTACCGCATCGTTCAGGAACTGACCATGAACGCCGTCAAGCACACCGATGCCAGCCGCATAGACATCAACTTGCAAGCGGAAAGCCGGACAAGATATACCTTGCGGATAACCGACAACGGCACTCCGTACACAAGCCAATCGCCCCACAACAGCAGAGGAATAGGGCTGCGCACGGTGGACGACCGCATCAAGGCCATCCATGCACAAGTCAGCCAACAGACGTCGGACGGAAACAACTGTTTTACCTTACAACTGGAAATACCACAAAATGAACAAGAAGAAGTACAAACTACTGGTCGTTGACGACCATCCCATCGTAGCGGAAGGAATCGTAGCCCTGGCATCGCGACAGGAAAACGTAGTATGCCAAAGTGCCGACTGCCTTGAAGAGCTGAAACAGGCTGCCAGCAACGAGCGCTTCGACCTCTGCATCATCGACCTGGAACTGCCCGGCAGCAACGGATTTAAGGTCGTCGAGTACCTGCACAGACAGATGCCCGAATGCCGCATACTGATCTACACCATGCACGAAGAACCGTGGACCGTTGCCCAACTTTCCGATGTAGACATCGACGGAGCCGTTTCGAAGAATGACAGCATTGGCGAACTGGACACCGCCATCCGGCAAATCAGGGAAGGCGAACGCTACTTCAGCCATGCGTTTGCCGAACTGAAACAGGACGATCCGAAGCACGACATACATAAGGTGCCTGTACTGTCGAAACGCGAGAAAGAAGTACTGACCTATCTCTCGCAAGGACTCAGCACGGCACAGATAGCCCAGATGCTGTTTCTGAGCGTCAACACGGTGCAGACCTACCGCAAACGCCTGCTCGAAAAGCTGGAAGCTAAAAACGTGGCCGAGCTGGTGTGCAAAGGGAAGACACTTTTCTGAAAACAGAAAGAGGATGTGTCAAAACTAAGTTTATAGTATCTGACTCCCCTCCTTCTGGAAGGAGGGGTGCCCAACGGGCGGGGGGGGCGTGCCCAACGGGCGGGGTGGTAGGTTTTACGACACGCTGTATATTAACACTTTATGTTTTCACCTACCACCTCCCCCTTCGGGTACTCCTCCTTCCAGAAGGAGGAGAGTTTCAGATACTTTTGTTTTGGCACACCCTCGTTCTATCCAAGCACATCTTTGGGCAAGCACAAAGCCGCCTGTGCTTTTATTTTATTTCTACCTTCAGCGGGTTGCGCAACCGTTGGGCGAAGTCGGCCATATACTTGTTCCAGGCTTCGGGCGTCTTGATGTCGGCCTTATCCCAGGCGAAACCCCAGTAATAGACATACTCCGAACCGGGCTCATAATCGCTCACGGCCAGTACGTGTCCGTCGGCATTGTTACGCATCTTCTTTTCCTCGGGCGAGAAAAGCACGGTCTTCATCGATTTCACGTCGGCAGGGAAAGCCGCACCCATCAGTATCTTGCCGTTGTCCGGTCCGGTGGTAGGATCGACGTAAGTCATGTAGCCGCCCTCGGCCGAAGTAGTTACGGCTCCGTCGGGCTCGTGAAGCACAATACCGGTAACAACGGGCATTGTCTCCTTCAAGCTGGTATACGAAACAGCTGTGCGGTTGAGGTGCGAACCTGCATCGAGTGTGATGACACGGGTTTCGACTACAGTCGTGTCGCCCTTCACGGTCAGCGGATTGAATTCCAACTTCACGGTGAAACGCAGCGGGCCGTTGTCCAGCACTTCGCCTGTCTTATAGCACCAGGGATAAATAATGGTATCGTTCACCATCAGCGCAGCCACTCCGGCACCCAGTGTGGGGCCTACGGCGTAGCAGTCCATGCCATAGCCGTGGTCTACGTGGTAAGAGAAAGTCTTCACCAGTTCGTCAGCGGCTTTCTTGTCGGTCTTGCGCAGTTCGTTCACCTTCTTCCACGATTCGGGATTCAACTCGCTGGCATAGAGGTCTTCCAGAATGGGTTCGGTAGTGTTGTACTTCGTAAAGAGGTCGTAGCCGAAGCCTTTCTCGCCACGAGCCTGCAAGGCAGGACCGTAGGCACGGAAACCTACAAGGTCGTTCTCCCAGGCCATGTCGTCGGCACGTTCGGGATATTGGCGTCCGCAGGCCTTCACGTCTACTTCGGCGGGTGTACCCGGCTCGATGGTATAGGCGGCTGTTGCGCCCGAAGCTACTGTGACGGGGAAGATGAGTTTACCGTCGTAGGTAATCTGATAGGGTATTTGTTCACCTTCCTTGTCCAGCACGACAATCTGAGCCGTATCGGCCAGTTTCAGCAGGTCGGAAACTTCGCTCATCGACACTTCCACCATCTCGCCCGCACGTTCGGTGGCCAAGGGATTGGTTACGGTGACGGTCAATGCACTTTTATTTTCGGCACATGAAAGGCAAAGAAACGCCGACACGCACCACAGGAATATTTTTTTCATACGCAATGTCTTTTTCGTTTAGCAAACAATGAGGCGGAGACGGGTTACAACTTCCGGTTGTGCCGTCGGTGCCTAAAAGAAAGAGGATGTGCCCACACAGGACACACCCTCTGTTGTTTGTTGTTTCTTCGTTTATTTAGGCTGTTTGCCAATGTAAGCCAGGATACCGCCATCTACATAAAGGATGTGTCCGTTGACTGCATTCGAAGCTTCAGAAGCCAGGAATACGGCAGGACCAGTCAGTTCCTGCGGATCGAGCCAGCGGCCTGCAGGAGTCTTGGCGCAGATGAACGAATCGAACGGGTGACGGCTGCCATCGGGTTGCTTTTCGCGAAGCGGAGCTGTCTGCGGAGTAGCGATGTAACCCGGGCCGATACCATTACATTGGATGTTGTATTCGCCATATTCAGAGCAGATGTTGCGGGTCAGCATCTTCAAGCCACCCTTAGCTGCTGCGTAAGCCGATACGGTTTCGCGTCCCAGTTCGGACATCATAGAGCAGATGTTGATAATCTTACCGTGGCCTTTCTTCATCATGGCAGGCAGTACGGCCTTCGATACGATGAAAGGAGCGTTCAGGTCGATGTCGATTACGCGGCGGAAATCGGCTGCTTCCATCTCGTGCATAGGCACGCGGCGGATGATACCGGCATTGTTTACAAGGATGTCAATCGTACCTACTTCTTTTTCAATCTGGGCAACCATAGCCTGTACTGCAGGTTCGTCGGTAACGTCGCACACATAACCATGTACCTTGATACCCTTCTCAGCGTATGCGGCCAGACCTTTATTTACCAATTCCTGATTGATATCGTTGAAGCAAATAGTTGCACCTTGTTCTGCAAAAGCAGAAGCGATGGCAAAACCGATACCGTAAGAAGCACCTGTAACGAGGGCTACTTTACCTTCCAATGAAAAATTCAAATACTGATTCATAATGATAAATATTAAGTTTAAGTAAACAAGTTCGTCTTGTTGCGTACACCGTTTGCGTACACAATGCAAATGTAGCAAAAGTAAACGAAGACTGTGCACAATTTCGTGCGAAAACTGTGCCAATATCGTACAAATGGAGGAAAGTTTAACGATTAAGGAAGATAAGATACAATAAGTATCTCCCGGAAGGCGATGCCGGAAAACTCCCTGTCCGGAGGTAGATATACGGTCGGGAAACGGTTCGGAGCAAGTATACAATATGTCGCCGTTATGGCTGGCAGTAGCTCGTTCTGTCAGCAAAAACAGCATCCGGCTGCCACATCCTTTTTACAGCACCGGCAAACTACGCATCGGGTAGTCAAAAACAAGTGCTGGTTTTGCATAAACATACGTCGGGAACAGCCCGATTTCACATATTTATGCCCGAAAATGCCTGTCCGCCGCCCGAACAACGCTTGTGCCGTTCGGGCAGATTGCTTGTGCGGCTCGCGAACAATGCTTGTACGGCTCGGCCGGATTGCTTGTGGTGTTCGTCCAAACCGATTGCAACGACGAAAAACTCCGCTTTTCGGACGAATTCAGGACGTTTTTTCTCTATTTCAATTGTAAACATTTCGCTACCTATCTAAGCATCAGTCGAATACAGAAAATCGCTTTAAAATTTTCGGTCTTCCTGTCCGTCGGGTCGAAAAAACGCATTCTCGGCAAACAGAAAATACAAAGTGTCAAAACGATATATGTTATACAACATGTGCCACCCCCTTTTTCTTTTCTGCAATTGTCGTATCTTTGCGCCCTCTCTCTCAAACCGGTTCCTCTCGCCCGACGGCAGGAGGCAACCTACATCCGTCATGCAACAAACCATGCCGTACCCTCTGCTCTGACGCTGTAGAGTGAACAATCCGTATTATCCATTCTCAACAACAACCAGAGCCA
>NZ_FR883051.1:0-10730 GCF_000435115.1 Bacteroides sp. CAG:633
ATGAACATCATCAGATAGACGGTGCCGAAGAGCAGCATCCCCGTGGAGTAGTTCTCGGGCAGGATGAGGCCGCACACGATGCACGTGATAATCATGATTCGCTTGAAGGCCTTCGGGCTGGCTCCGTTTTCGTCCTGACCCTTCGACAGGATGAAAGCGGTGACGATGACCACGGCCATCTTGGCTATCTCCGAAGGCTGGAACTGGATGCCCATGAACGTCATCCAGCGGGCGGCACCGTTGACGCGGTCGCCCGTGACGAAACCCATCAGCATGACGAAGGCCAGCAACCCGATGGAGAGCGGCAGCAGAAATACGGGGAATACCTGGAACCACTTGTAGGGAATGTTGTGAACCAGTACCACGATGACTGCTCCCACCATCAGCAGGATGCTGTGCTGCGTGATGGGTGCCCAGTGGTCGCCGCTTTTGTAGGTCAGCGTGCTGGCGGCACTGAACACTTCGATGATGGAGATGAGACAAAGACAGAGGAAGATCATCCAGATGACCTTGTCTCCTTTGAATATGCTTTTTAGTAAATCCACGTTAGTCGATAATTGAGTTATATGGTTTCTAAAGTTTCGTTGTTGCTCCGGGTGGCTTTTGAGGCCTCTCAGAAGGCGTCTGGCAGGGGTGCTGAGCCGTGCAAGTGTGGCTCGCGAGCCGTGCAAGTGTCTCTCAAGTGTTACTCGCGAGCCGTGCAAGTGTCTCTCGCGAGCCGTACAAGTGTCTCTCACGAGCCGTGCAAGTGTCCTGCAAACGCATGTCCGGCAGTCCTTCCGGAGGATGCCGGCGGGCACCCTTCAGCCGGTGTGGGACGCATGTTCGGGGATTACAGTTCGCGGACGTACTTCTTGAACTGGTCGCCGCGGTCTTCGTAGCTCTTGAAGAGGTCGAACGAGGCGCAGCAGGGGCTCAGCAGTACGGTTTCACCTTTCTTGGCCAGGCGGAAGGCGGCTTCGACGGCATCTTTCATGCCCGTCTGCACGTCGGCTACGGGCAGACCCAGACGGTCGAAGAAGGCGTGCAGCTTCTCGTTGTGCAGTCCTAAATAGACTAATGCCGAACACTTCTCGCGTACTAAGTCTTCGATTTCGGTATAGTCGTTGCCCTTGTCCTTGCCGCCCAGGATGAGGACGGTCTTCGTGGTCATGCTCTGCAGGGCATACCAGCAGGAGTTGACGTTGGTGGCCTTCGAGTCGTTGATGAAGTGTACGCCGCGCACGTCGCAGACTTTTTCGAGCCGGTGCTCCACGCCCTTGAAGTCGGACAATGCCTTGCGGATGTATTCCTTCTTGATGCCCGCCAGATTGGCCGAGATACCGGCTGCCAGCGAGTTGTACAGGTTGTGCGTGCCGCGCAGCGCCAGTTCTTCCTGCTCCATGTTGAAGGCGATGGGAGCGTTTATCTCTACTTCGCCGTCTTCCACGTAGGCGATGGCTCCTTCTTCCTTGACGGCCGAGAAGGGGTACAGATGTGCTTTCAGTCCGTGCTTGGCCAGTTCGCGCTTGATGATGGGGTCGTCGTTCCAGAAGACGAAGGCATCGTCGGGCGTCTGGTTCTGCGTGATGCGGAATTTGGCATCGACGTAATTCTGCATGCAGTGGTCGTAGCGGTCCAGATGGTCGGGGGTGATGTTCATCAGCACGGCGATGTTGGCGCGGAACTTGTACATGTTGTCCAGCTGGAAGCTGCTCAGCTCAATGACGTAATAGTCGTGCTGCTCGGTGGCTACCTGCAGGGCCAGGCTGTTTCCGATGTTTCCGGCCAGACCGACGTTCAGTCCTGCGCTCTTGAAGATGTGATAGATGAGCGAGGTGGTCGTGGTCTTACCGTTCGAACCGGTGATACAAATCATTTTGGCATCGGTATAACGTCCGGCAAATTCTATTTCGGAGATGACGGGGATGCCTTTTTCCTTCAGTTTCAGAATCAGGGGGGCGTCGTTGGGGATGCCGGGGCTTTTCACCACTTCGTCTGCGTTCAGAATCAGCTCCTCCGTGTGGTGTCCTTCTTCCCAGGCAATGTCGTACTTGTTCAGCAGCTCCTTGTATTTGTCTTTGATCGCGGACATGTCGGAAACAAACGTATCCAGTCCCTTCACTTTGGCCAGTACGGCAGCACCTGCGCCGCTTTCGCCGGCTCCTAAAACTACAATCCGAGTTCTCTTTTCCTTTTCCTCCCCGGCAGGGAGGGCGGTAGAGTTACTTCTGTCTGTACAATTACTTTCCTGTTTCATATCTTGTTCTTCTAATGTTCAGTTTTTGTTTTTTCTGTCTCTCAGTCACCTTCTCCCCTCCCTTTGGGGGAGGGGTTGGGGGAGAGGCCTTTTATCTTATCTTCAGTGTAATGATGGTGATGGCTGCCAGCACGATGGTTACAATCCAGAAGCGGACGGTGATCTTCGATTCATGGAACAGCTTTTCGGGGCTCTTGAAGACTACGCTGCATCCCGGTTCTACCAGACTCATGCTGGTGCGGAAGTGGTCGTGGATGGGCGTACGCTTGAAGAGGCGTTGTTTCACTCCCTTCCGTTTGCCCATTTTGTAGTAGACGCGCTGCAGAATGACGGAAAGATTCTCGACCAGGAACACGCCGCACAGAATCGGGATAAGCAGTTCCTTGTGGATGATGATGGCAAACACGGCGATGATGCCGCCGATGGTCAGACTGCCGGTATCGCCCATGAAGACCTGTGCCGGATAGGCGTTGTACCACAGGAAGCCTATCAGCGCACCGATAAAGGCGCAGATGAAGATAACCAGTTCTTCCGAGCCCGGTATGTACATGATGTTCAGGTAGCCGGCGTACTCAATGTGGCTCGATACGTAAGCCAATATGCCCAGCGTCACGCCGATAATGGCCGAGTTTCCGGCTGCCATGCCGTCCATGCCGTCGTTCAGGTTGGCACCGTTGCTCACAGCCGTCACAACGAAGATGGTGACCAGCACGAACAGCACCCATCCCGCCGTCTGCGCATGTTTGCCCATGAAGCCCATCAGGTCGGCATAGTCTAAGTTGTTGCTCTTGAAGAAGGGAATGGTGGTCTGCGTCGCCTTTATCTCTTTGGCGGCATGCACCACTTCTACCTGTCCGTCGGGCTGGGGGATTTCAATGTTCTCGCGTATCACCACTTGCGGGCTCAGGTACAGTGTCAGTCCCACGATGAGGCCCAGACCTACCTGACCGATGATCTTGAACTTGCCGTGCAGGCCTTCCTTGTCTTTCTTGAAAATCTTGATGTAGTCGTCGGCAAATCCGAGCGAACCCAGCCATACGGTCGTAATCAGCATCAGCACCATGTAGATGTTCTCCAGTCTGCCCAGCAGCAGGCAGGGGATAAGTATGGCAAAGATGATGATGACGCCTCCCATGCTCGGCACACCCACTTTGTTCACGCCAAAGGGGTCGATGCTGGCATCGCGCTGTGTTTCGGTGATTTGTTTCCGCTTCAGCAGGTCGATGAACTTGTCACCCCAGATACTCGAAATGAGCAGGGCCAGAATGACAGCCATCAGCGAGCGGAACGACGTGTAGCCGAACATACCCGCGCCGGGGAAGTCGTATTTGTCCAGCCATTGGAATAAATAATACAGCATATCAGTCTTTTAGTTTATCAGTTTCTACATTTACCAAAGTTTCCCATTGTTCGTTTTTCGAAGCTGGCCTCCGTTTCCTTTCTCCTTCGGAGAGGGGCAGGAGGGAGATGCTTTACTCGCCGTTCATGATTCGGGTTACTTCCTCCTTATCGTCGAAGTGATGCTTTACGCCCTTCACTTCCTGATAGTTTTCGTGTCCCTTGCCGGCGATGAGGATGACGTCGCCCGGTTGTGCCAGCATGCAGGCCGTCTTGATGGCGTCGCGGCGGTCGACGATGCTGATGGTTTTCTGCATGTCGTCCTTGTCGAGTCCGGCCAGCATGTCGTTGATGATGTCCTGCGGTTCTTCGAAGCGGGGATTGTCGCTGGTGATGATAACACGGTCGCTCAGTCGGGCCGATTCCTTGGCCATGATGGGCCGTTTGCCTTTATCGCGGTTGCCGCCGGCACCTACTACGGTGATTACTTTTCCTTTGCCTTCCAGTACGCCGTGGATGGCGTTCAGCACGTTGACCAGTGCATCAGGCGTGTGGGCATAGTCCACGATGGCGGTGAAACCTTTGGGCGAGCGTACCGCGTCGAAGCGTCCGGCCACCGGATGCAGGGTGCTCAGGGCCACCAGTACGTCTTCTTCCTTCTTGCCCAGCAATACGGCAGCGCCGAATACGGCCAGCAGGTTGGAGGCATTGAAGCGTCCGATGAAGTGAACGGCTACTTCGTGGTTATTGAAGTCGAGCAGCATGCCTTCGAAGTGTGACTCCAGTACGCGGCCTTTGAAGTCGCTCAGGCTGCGCAACGAATAGGTGTACACCTGCGAGCGCGTGTTCTGTGTCATCACCAGGCCGTTCTTGTCGTCCAAGTTGGTCAGGCTGAATGCGCCTTTGGGCATGTCGTCGAAGAATTTCTTTTTGGCTTTGAGGTAGTTCTCCACTGTCTTGTGGTAATCCAGATGGTCGCGCGTCAGGTTCGTGAAGATTCCTCCGGCAAAGCGCAATCCACTGATGCGTTTCTGTGCAATGGAGTGCGAGCTTACCTCCATGAAGGCATACTTGCAGCCGCTGTCGGCCATCTCGCCCAGCAGACGGTTCAGTGTGATGGGGTCGGGGGTTGTATGTTCGGTGGGCACGGCACGGTCGTCGATGTAGTTGCACACGGTCGATATCAGTCCCACCTTATAACCGAAGTAACGGAAGGTGTGATATAATAAGGTAGCGATGGTGGTCTTTCCGTTGGTACCGGTTACGCCTACCAGCTCCAGTTTCGAGGTCGGGTCGCCGTAGAACAGGGTGGCAACCTTGCCGACAGCTTCTTCGCTGTCTTTCACCTGTATGTAAGTGATGTCTTCCTTGCGTTCATCGGGCAGGTCTTCGCACAGGATGGCGACGGCTCCCTTCTCGATGGCGGCCGGAATATAGGCATGCCCGTCGGTCTGTGTGCCGTGCATGGCCATGAACAGGTGTCCGTCGGCTATCTGTCTTGAATCGATGTTTACTCCGTTTATTTCCGTCTCCGTACTTCCGATAATCTGTATCGGTTGTATCGTCTTAAGCAATTCGTTCAGTTTCATGTCTTTTGTTCTGATAACGGATAACGGGTTGTTTCCCGTTAGCTTGTTTATTCTATACCTTATTATATATATTGTCTTTTCTCTTTGTTGTTTCGGTTCTCCAGGCAGTTAGCTTTGCCTGAAGTTCCGGAATGCTTAGTTGTGCATGGTCAGCAGGATGGTCTGACCTTTCACGACACGACTTCCGCCTGCAATGGACTGCCGCTTCACTCGTCCCACTCCGCTGATTCTTACCTTCAGCCCCTGTTTCTCCAGCAAGTAGACCGCATCCTTGGCTCCCATTCCGATGACGCTGGGCACGGTATTGTCTGCTATCTCCTGGCTTTGCAGGATAACGGCGCTGGGAGCTGCCTGAGTGTGTCCCCATACGTCGGTGCCTTTCTTTCCGTCGGTTACCTCGCCCTGAACGGGTACATTCAGGCTGTTCAGTACGTACGAGGCTTCACGCAAGTCGCCGGCTTTGACCGGGGGAATCACGTTTGTGGTACTGTCTATTGCGTTGCTCAGGTCGAAGCGCAGGTTCTTGGCATATACCCTTTCGGCTATCTTGCTGAAAACACTGCCCGCCATCAAACCTCCCGAGGCCGGTAGTCCGGACTTCTGTATGGCGACGATGCAGCTATACTTCGGTGCTTCCGAGGGGAAGTATCCGCAGAAACTTACCAGATAGTTGGTGCGTCCGGTCTTGTATCCGGCTGCGCCTTGCGAAATCTGTGCGGTTCCTGTTTTCCCTGATACTGAGAACTGTTTGCTTCCTGCCGGTTTGGCCAGTCCTTCCGAAACGACTTTCCGCAGAATCTCACGAATTTGCGTGAGGGTATGGTCGGAGCAGATTTTCGGATTGATGACTTCGGTTGGGTACTCTTGGACAACTTCTCCGTCCTTTACGGCTGCCTTGACAAACTTGGGGCGTACCATTACGCCGTTATTGGCAATGGCATTGTAGAACGTCAGGGTATTGAGCGGTGGAAGCTGTGTCTCGTAACCGATGCTCATCCAAGGCAGGGTAGTCTTGGCAAAGTAGCGTTCTTTGGGACCTTTTATGTTTGGCTTTCCCTCGCCGGGTATCTGCAAATGCAGGGGCTGGTCGAGGCTCATACGCTTCAGCCCGTCCACATACTTCTGAGGGTCGTCCTTGTAGTACTTGTCTATCAGGTACGATACACCTACGTTGGACGATACTTCCAGTATGCGTGTGACGTTGATCTTTCCATATCCTCCGCGATGCCAGTTGTGGTCTTTCATTTTGCTGCCGTACATGTTCATAACACCATTGCCGGTATCTACTTCGGTGTCGGGCGTAATCTTTCCGTCTTCAAGGGCCACCATAATGGAGGCTGTCTTGAAGGTAGAGCCCGGTTCGAGCATGTCGCTGATGGCGTTGTTGCGCATTTCGTAGTAATTGCCGTCGCCGGCTTTCATCATGTTGACGATGGCTTTTACTTCGCCTGTCTGCACTTCCATCAGTACGGCTACACCTACACTGGCGTTGAGTTCCTTCAGTTTATCAACCAGTGCTTTCTCGCAAATATCCTGCATATCGACATCAATGGTCGAGATAATGTCGCATCCGTCTACCGGCGGCAGGTCGACGATGTTCAGGTACTTGTTCATCACTTTCTGGCGGTGTGTGATACCGTTGCGTCCTTTCAGCAGGGTATCGAAAGCCAGCTCGATTCCGTTCTTTGCTCCCTGAGCCGTGTCGGCGTAAAGGTCACCCAAAGTTCGGGCTGCCAGCGAACCGAAAGGTTTCTTGCGCTGGTTGAATATCTGTTCGTGGAAACCTCCCTTGTATTTGTTCATCTTGAATACAGGCAACCTTTTGGCTTCCTTGTACTGGATGTACGAAATACGGCGGCTTCGGCTGGGCAGGATGTTATAGTTGCGGCTTTTCATCTTGCGCCCTTTCTTCAGATGGGCTTTAAACGTGGCGACAGAGTACTCCGGGAATATTTTGTTCAGCCCGATGCAGATGGAATCGAGGTTGGCATTCCAGACAGAATCTTTGCGGTGCTGTTCTTTCTTTCTGCGCTTCTCGTCGCGTTCGCCCGTCATGAAGTCCATGAAAATCTTGTATTCGGGAAGCGAACTGGCCATCAGTTTGCCGTCGGCGGAGAGAATGTTTCCGCGGTTGGGCTTGATGGTGACGTTCTCTTTGACGAAGCGGTCGGCCACATCCTGCCAGTATTGCCTCTCGGCGAACATGATGATGGCGCCTTTGGCAATAATAAATACTCCTATCACACCCATGATGAGCATGACGAAGAAGTAACGGGTCATTATGTTTCGTTTATTGACAGCCAATGTTGTTTAGTTTTTATCGTTCAAATGGAATATGTTTATTTGTTCTTTATCAGGTATGGCGGATTGGTCGAAGTCTGCAGGTCGCTTTCTTTGGTGGCGATGTATTCTTCGATTTTCGACTGTCGGCTTCTTTCCAGCAACTCAGAACTGCGTGTCAATGCATCGTATTTGATGTCGATCAGTTCTTTCTTCAGCCGGTCAATCTCTATCAGCTGTTGTTGAGCGGCGTATCGGTTGTGGATATAGAAGATGACAAGCACCATGATGAGCACAATCAGCTTGCTCTGGCGGCGGAAGAAGTCAGCAGCCAGAATGTCGCCTCCGATGATGTTCTTCCAGGCAGTGCGTCTTCTTATCTTTTCGTTCTTCTTTTCTTCTGTATGTTCGTTGTTGCCCATAATTACTCCTTTCTATTTGTTATCGGCATTATCGGTCTTTTCTGCAATTCGCAGCTTGGCGCTTCTTGAGCGCGGGTTGCGTTCTATTTCGTCATCGTCGGGGACAATCACTTTGTTGTTGACCAGACGGAACGGAGTCTTCACGTTGCCGAAGAAGTCTTTCTCGGCTTTGCCTTCGACGTTGCCGGTCTTCATGATGTTTTTCACCATGCGGTCTTCCAGCGAGTGATAGGTGATGACTACGAGCCTTCCTCCGGGGCGCAGGGCTTCGGTAGCTGCGTAGAGCATCTCTTTCAGTGCTTCCATTTCCTGATTGACCTCGATGCGTAGTGCCTGAAAGACTTTAGCCAGTTCTTTCTTCTCGCGTTCCCGTCCGAAGAGAGGCTTGACAATGTCGAGAAACTCGCCGATGGTCGAGACAGCCTGTGTGCTGCGTGCCTTGACGAGGACTGATGCCAGCTTGCGGCTGTTCTTCAGTTCGCCATACAGGTAGAAGATGTTGGCCAGGCGTTCTTCGTCGTAGGTGTTGACAATGTCGGCGGCGGTCAGTCCGGCCCGTTTATTCATGCGCATATCCAAAGCCCCGTCGAAGCGGAAGGAAAAGCCCCGTTCGCTGTCGTCAAAGTGGTGGGAGGATACGCCCAAGTCGGCCAATATCGCATCCACTTGCTCAATGCCATGATAGCGCAGAAAGTTGTGCAGATAGCGGAAGTTGCTACGCACGAACGTGAAGTGCGGATTGTCCACAATGTTGCGCTCGGCGTCTTCGTCCTGGTCGAAACTCAGCAGACGGCCGCCCTCGCCCAGTCGCGAAAGTATTTCGCGCGAGTGTCCGCCTCCGCCGAATGTAACGTCGACATACGTTCCGTCGGGGCGTATGTTCATTCCGTCTACGCTGGGTTTCAGCAGTACCGGTATGTGATATGTCTGTTCTTCATTTGCCATTTCTTTTTCTCCTTTGCTTTGGGTTGGTGTGCTTTCAGGGCATTGGGTTCTGGTATTGGCTTTCGATTGCGTCTTCCGGCAGGCAGGCTTCGTCGCCCAGTACTTCCTGCAAGGCCTGGCTGAACTCTTCGGGCGACATGAAGGGCTGTTCGGCCCGTTCCTTCGCCCAGATTTCAATGGTGTTGTCCATGCCGATGAAGCGCACATCGCTTTGTATGCCTGCCATTTGCAGGTAGCGTTTAGGAATCAGGATGCGTCCGTTTCCGTCGGGCACTACGATTTCGGCATCGCTGACGAACTGGCGGAAGATGGCCTGTTGTCGTGCGTTCCACTTGTTCAGCCGCTGGCGGAGCTGGTTCTGGGTGCTGAACCACACGCTTTCGGGGTAGAGCACCAGGCAGTCCTGATAGACGTCTTTGCGCAACACGAGCCGTTCTTCGGAAGCGGCCTGAAGCTGCTTCCTGAAACCAGCAGGGATAAAGACTCTTCCTTTAACGTCTGCTTTAGCCTCGATGTTGCCTAAGAAACGTATCATATCTACCTTATTATAATAAGCGACTGTAAAAGTACACAATTCCCCACAATTCCCCACAATGTTTTAACCAAAATCTTTATAAGAAGTTTTCAACACCCTGTTGATGACTTATCCGTTTGAGAATGAAGAATATGCTGTATCCCTTTACTGGTGGGCAATCTGTGGGTTAGGGCATTGTGCGGATGGCTGTTGGGGAGTGGCGTAAAGTGGGGGAAAAAAGAAAGAAGAGCTTAAGTGGAGTATGTTCCGCTTAGCTCTTCTTGTCGACACAACTAAAATTTACGATGGTTATTTCATTTGCAGGCTGTGCCTGGCGTTGGCTGTTGCTAAATGTGTTGTTTGGCCAGTCGGCCCGCCCGGTTTGTTGCCATGGGCGAGCCGGCCAAACTTGAATATGTATGGAGAAAGATTGGGAAATCAGACAAAGTCCTTGAGGTCCTGCTGAAGCTTTTTGCGGGTGAAGAAGATACGGCTCTTCACTGTGCCAAGCGGCAGGTTCAGTTTTTCGGCTATCTCGCGGTACTTGAACCCTGCTACATGCATGGAGAAGGGGAGCTTGTACTCGCGTGGCAGCGTGTTGACGATGCGGTGCATTTCCTTCAGGTCGTAGGCGGCTTCGGTGCTTTCGAAGGCTGTGTCGCGCGGCAGGTTGAGGTGGTAGAGCTGGTCAGTCTGATCCACGAATGTCTGGTCGCGCACCACTTTGCGGTAGTTGTTGATGAAGATGTTCCGCATTATCGTATATATCCAACCCTTAAAATTAGTGTCGGGCATGTATTTGTCCTTATTGTCGAGTGCTTTGAGCGATGTCTCCTGCAGCAAGTCGTTTGCCTCCTCGCGGTCGGCAGTCAGTTTGTATGCAAAGCGCAAGAGCTCGTCTTGTATTCCTACTAAGTCGTTTTGAAATGCGATGCTGTTCATAAAATGTGCTTTGTTTTGGTTTTTACTTGTTCTTTCAGGTGATTTCTTGTGCAAGTTTACGAAACTTCTTTGGCTTGGGCCGACCGAAAACAGACATTATTAGGGGGAAAAACTATCAATTGATAGGTTTTATGTGAGTTTTGATAGATTTTGGGTGCAGTTTTCGGTTAAATGTTTGCAATTAATAAAAAAGATGAATTAATTTTGCGCACTCATTTCATTGTAAAGAAGAATGGCTGATGACTCTTTGTTTTTGATTGACATTGACAGAATTCTTCGGGAGAAAGCTCCGAAGCAGTCGAAGTATATACCTAAGTTTGTCGTCTCTTATCTGAAACACATTGTTCACCAGGATGAACTGAATGTCTTTTTGCGAGAGTCGAAAGACAAGGTTGGTGTGGATTTCCTGAAAGCCAGTCTCGACTTCCTTGATGCCACGATTGTGGTAGAAGGGAAAGAGA
>NZ_FR883051.1:10748-13231 GCF_000435115.1 Bacteroides sp. CAG:633
AGGGAAAGAGAATCTGCCGAAAGACGGGCTTTGCACTTTTGTCTGCAATCACCCGCTGGGCGGACAGGACGGACTGGCGCTGGGCTACGTGCTAGGCTCGTTCTACGACGGCAAGGTGAAGTATATGGTCAACGACCTGCTGATGAATCTCCGCGGACTGGCTCCCCTTTGCATCCCTATCAACAAGACCGGACGTCAGGCGAAAGATTTCCCGAAGCTGGTGGAGGCCGGCTTTGCATCCGACAATCATCTGATAATGTTTCCCGCCGGGCTGTGCTCGCGGCGTCGCAACGGCGTGATCCGCGACCTGGACTGGAAGAAGACATTCATTGTAAAGAGTGTACAGTCGCACCGCGACGTCGTGCCCATTCACTTCGAAGGAAGAAACTCCGACTTCTTTTACAATCTGGCCAACTTCTGCAAGGCTATCGGCCTGAAGTTCAACATTGCGATGTTGTATCTGGCTGACGAAATGCTGAAGAACCGCCACAAGACTTTCACCATCACCATAGGCAAGCCGATTCCCTGGCAGACGTTTGACAAGTCGAAGACGCCGACCCAATGGGCGCAGTATGTGAAAGACATCGTTTATAAACTGAAAATAGAGAATTAACAATAGAGTTAGGTAAAGAGAGATATGGAAGATATTATTGAACCTATCAGTAAGGAACTGCTGAAAGCGGAGTTGACCGAAGACAAGCGCCTGCGAATGACCAACAAGAGCAACAACCAGATTTATATCATCACGGCGCAAGACTCTCCCAACACCATGAAGGAGATTGGCCGTCTGCGCGAGATCGCATTCCGTGCGGCAGGCGGAGGAACCGGCATGTCGATGGACATTGACGAGTTCGACACCATGGAGCATCCTTACAAGCAGCTGATTGTATGGAATCCCGAAGCAGAGGAAATTCTGGGAGGTTACCGGTATATTTTGGGCACCGATGTGCGCTTCGACGAGCACGGAGCTCCTATTCTGGCTACTTCGCACATGTTCCACTTTTCGGAGAAGTTTTTGAAAGAGTATCTTCCTACCACGATCGAGCTGGGACGTTCGTTTGTGACGCTGGAGTACCAGTCTACACGTGCAGGAAGCAAAGGTCTGTTTGCTTTGGACAACTTGTGGGACGGGTTGGGCGCGCTGACCGTAGTAATGCCCAATGTGAAGTATTTCTTCGGCAAGGTGACCATGTACCCCAGCTACAACCGCAAGGGACGCGACATGATTCTGTACTTCCTGCGCAAGCATTTCGGCGATAAGGAGGGACTGATTGTTCCCATGGAGCCGTTGCAGCTGGAGTCGGACGAGAAGGAACTTGCCGCACTGTTCTGCAAAGACACGTTCAAGGAAGATTATAAGATTCTGAACGGCGAAATCCGTAAGCTGGGCTACAACATTCCGCCGCTGGTGAACGCTTACATGAGCCTGAGTCCCACAATGCGTATGTTCGGCACCGCCATCAACTACGGCTTTGGCGACGTGGAAGAGACCGGCATCCTGATTGCCGTCGACGAGATTCTGGCCGAGAAGCGTATGCGTCACATCCAGTCGTTCATCGAGAGCGAACCGGATGCGTGCCACCTGACTTCGGGGGTGAATAAACTGTTCTACCCCAGCAAGTAATAATGTAAGTAGAGGGGGTACTGACAGGCATCCCTTTGGTTTCAGTACACCCTTCTTCGCTTGTATTTAAGAAATAGTAGGCAGACTGTTGCCGTTTATCTTACGGTAGAGGTCGAGCGCAAAGACGTCGGTCATGCCCGAAATATAATCCAATACCGCCTGTATTCTTTCGTGGAATACAGGCGAATTTATTTTGTACTGGCTTGACACGCGGTTGATGAGCAACTGGGAGTAAGCCTTCTCCGGGGCACACACGGCGTCGGTCATCAGCTGGAGCAGGGTGCCGATGATGCGGAAACCGGCCAGCTCGATGTCGAGTACGTCGCGCGAGCGGTAGATGCGTTCGAACGACACGTCGGCGCAGTGTTCGTAGGCCGAGGCGGGCAGGGAGTCGATGTGGCGGATGAGCGGTCCCTCGAATGTACCGGCCAGAATAGCCTGTTGGTTCTCCAAGAAAACGCGGGTACACTCGCGTATCAGTAGCCCGATGACGCACGAACGCAAATAGGCTATCTGTTCGTTGGTGTCGCTCACTATCTGCAGTGTCTTCTGCATGCGTGCTTTCCGCTCGTCGGTGAAGAACGACAGCATCAGTGCCTGCGTCTCGGCCGTGGTCAGTATCTTCAGCTTGTGGGCGTCCTCCAGGTCCATCATCTGGTAGCAGATGTCGTCGGCGGCTTCCACGAGGTAAACCAGCGGGTGGCGGGCATACTTCAGCGGAGCGTCGTTCAGCTTCTTCATGCCCAGCTCTTCGGCGATGCGGCGGAAGCTGTCTTCCTCGGTGGTGAAGAAGCCGAATTTCGATTTCTGGCCGGCTAAGCTCGACGAGAAGGGGTACTTCACGATACTGGCCAGCGTG
>NZ_FR883051.1:13263-16257 GCF_000435115.1 Bacteroides sp. CAG:633
AGGTCAGCACGAAGCCGCCGCGGCGGCGACCTTCGAACTGGTGGGTGAGCAGGCGGAAGGCGTTGGCGTTGCCTTCGAAGTGCGTCAGGTCGCTCCACTCGGCGTCGGTTAGACGGTCGCGCAGAGCCAGTCCGCCGCCTTCGGAAAAGAAGGTGGAGATGGCACGTTCGCCCGAGTGACCGAAGGGCGGATTGCCCAGGTCGTGCGCCAGGCAGGCGGCAGAGACGATGGAACCGATTTCGGCCAGGAAGGTTTCGTGCAGTTCGGGCTGGCTGGCCAGCAGGGCACGTGCCACGTCGTTGCCCAGCGAGCGTCCTACGCACGACACTTCGAGACTGTGCGTCAGTCGGTTGTGCACGAAGATGCTGCCCGGCAGGGGGAATACCTGCGTCTTGTTCTGCAACCGCCGGAAGGGGGCGGAGAAGATGAGTCGGTCGTAGTCGCGCTGAAATTCCGAGCGGTTCTCGGGATGCTCGGAGTGATATTCTTCCAGTCCGAAGCGCTTGGCGGAGAGGAGTTGGTTCCAGTTCATCATGTTGCGTTCCTTATGTTTTACCGTCTGCAAATGTATCACTATTTTCCGACAGAAAAAATGCTTCCTTTCATTTTGACACTTTGTCGCGCCGGTCGCCTCAGAATCGCGTTTTTCGTCCGGAGGTGCGGCGCACTGGCTGTTTTCGAAGCGGGAACTGCTTATCTGCCTGTCGGATAGTCTGGTAGCGAAATGCTTACAAATATTCTGGAAGCGAAAGGTGCTTCCCACCTTCGTTCAGTGCCCTCTTCGCATCCGTCGTCTGCTTTCTTCCCGAGCCGCACAAGCAATCCGGTCGAGCCACACAAGCATTTCAGCCGAGCCGGACAAGCGTTGCTCTCCTTCCGCACAAGCATTCCGGCGCAGTGTAGCATCGTTTCCGACGCATAGGTATGCACAATCCGGCTCTTTTTCGTGTATATTCATGCCCTTTTCTGCATATCGGCTGCTTCCGGTTTCCCTGCTTTGCAGGTTTTGTTGGAAGGTGTTGTTGCTGAAACGGGCGTTTTTCTGTCTTTTTGCTTGCTTTTGGTCTGGATTTTCGTCAGATTGATTTCTGGAACTCGGCCTTTGCCCGCGGCTTCGAACGTGTTTCTCATTATTTAACTGCAAAATTGTGTCCGTTTGCTTCAAAATCTGTATTTTTGCCCGTTAAAACAAGGCCTGCTTTTCGTCGTCATCCGTCGGTAGGGCAGGCGCCAAATACCGAACAAGAATATGCTGAACGTACAGATTATCAATAAATCGAAGCATCCGCTTCCGGCTTATGCCACTTCGCTCTCGGCGGGAATGGACATCCGCGCCAATCTGACAGAACCCATCACGCTGGCTCCCATGCAGCGCTGCCTGGTACCCACAGGGCTTTACATCGCCTTGCCTGCGGGCTTCGAGGCGCAAATTCGCCCGCGTAGCGGACTGGCCTTGAAGAAGGGCATCACTGTGCTCAACTCGCCCGGCACCATCGATGCCGACTATCGCGGCGAGGTCTGTATCATCCTCGTCAACCTGTCGGCCGAGTCTTTCGTCATCGAAGACGGCGAACGCATCGCCCAGATGGTGATAGCCCGCCACGAGCAGGCCGTGTGGCAGGAAGTGGAAGTGTTGGACGAAACAGAACGTGGAGCCGGAGGTTTCGGCCACACGGGCAAAAACTAACGAACAAACGTAGCATGAAACTCGGAATAAAAATATTGCTCGCGCTCTGGATGAGCGCCCTGTGCATGACTTCCTATGCCGCCGTCGTAGGCGGACTGCCCGGCGGACCGGTGGCATCGGCTGCCATCGCAGGTGCTCACACCACTGCCAACAAGAAGAAGCCCGACGCCCAAAAGCCGAAGAAGAAGCGCAACAAGCAGAAGCGTCAGGCCGAAGCCGCTCCCGTGCCCCAACTCACCGAGGAGCAGCAGCGCAAGTTCGACTACTACTTCCTCGAAGCCATCCGCCTGAAGCAGGCGGGCGACTACGATGCTGCCTTCGACCTGTTGCAACACAGTCTTGCCATCAATCCGCACGACGCTTCGGCCCTGTACGAGTTGGCTCAGTATTACCTCTACCTGAAGCAACCCGCCCGTGCCACGACCACCATCGAACAGGCCGTAGCTGCCGACCCCGACAATTACTGGTACGCTCAGGCCTTGTCGCAGCTCTACCTGCAGCAGAACGAGGCCGAAAAGGCAACCGTCCTGCTCGAAGATATGGTGCAGCGCTTTTCCACCCGTATCGACCCTCTGTACAGCCTGCTCGAAATCTACAACCAGCAGGAAGACTACGACCGGGTGCTCGACGTGCTGAACCTGCTCGAACAGCGCATGGGCAAGAACGAACAGCTCAGCCTTGAGAAGTTCCGCATCTATCTGCGCAAGGGCGATAACAAGCGCGCTTTCGGCGAGATGGAGAACCTCGTGGCCGAATATCCCCAGGATCTGCGCTACCGCGTTGTACTGGGCGACGTCTACTTGCAGAACGGCAAGAAAGACGAAGCCTACGACATCTACCAGCAGGTGCTTGCCGAAGAACCCGACAACGCCATGGCCATGTACTCGCTGGCAAGCTATTACGAAGAAACGGGTCAGGATTCCCTCTACCAGCAGCAACTCGACTCCCTGCTGCTCAACCGCAAGGTGACGCCCGACATCAAGTCCAACATCATGCGCCAGCTCATCATCCGCAACGAGCAGGCCGACGGCGACAGTCTGCGCATCATCACCCTCTTCGACCGCATCATGCAGCAAGACCCCGACGAGCCCGATCTGCCCATGCTCTATGCACAGTACCTCCTGTCGAAAGGCATGAACCAACAGTCGCTCCCCGTGCTCAGACGCGTGCTCGATATCGATCCTACCAACACGGCTGCCCGTATGACACTTTTGGGCGAAGCCGTACGGCAGAACGACAATAAAGCTGTGGTCGACCTCTGCGAGGCCGGAGTAGAATCCAATCCCGATATGCTCGAATTCTACTTC
>NZ_FR883052.1:0-4181 GCF_000435115.1 Bacteroides sp. CAG:633
CTTGTCAACTCGTCAACTTGTCAACTAAAAAAACTATGAACAAACTCACCATCAAGCAACTGGCTGCCGAAGACCGCCCCCGCGAAAAGATGATGCTGAAAGGCGCCGAAGCCTTGAGCGACGCCGAACTGCTGGCCATCCTCATCGGTTCGGGCAATGCCGAAGAAAGCGCCGTAACACTGATGCAACGCGTGATGAACGCCTGCGGCAACGACCTCAACCAACTGGGCAAGTGGGAAATGCGCGACTTTGCCCGCTTCAAGGGGCTAGGCCCTGCCAAGAGCATCACCATCATGGCCGCCCTCGAACTGGGCAGACGCCGCAAGCTGAGCCAACCTGCCGAACGCCCCGCCATCCGCTGTTCTACCGACATCTACGAGCTGTTCTACCCCCTGATGTGCGACCTGCCCACCGAAGAGTTCTGGATACTCCTCCTCAACCAGGCCGGAAAAGTAATCGACAAAATCTGCATCAGCCGCGGAGGCATCGACCAGACCACCGCTGACGTACGCACCATCCTGCGCGAAGCCCTGCTGCGCCGCGCCACCCAGCTGATACTCGTCCACAACCACCCCTCGGGCAACACCCGCCCCAGCAACGACGACCGCCGCCTGACCGACCGCATCCGACAGGCCGCGCAAATCATGAACATACGCCTCACCGACCACCTCATCGTCACCGACGGCAGCTACTACAGCTTCGCCGACGAAGGCGCCCTCTGACCCGCACAGCACACAAGAAACCACGGTCTACGATTTTGTCGTTTCAATTAAAATACATAGCTTTGCCACCATAAACAACCCTTAACAACGCAATTCGTATGACCCGATTTGAAATAGAAGAGAAAATAGTAGCCATGCTCAAAACCGTATACGACCCCGAAATACCCGTCAACGTATACGACCTGGGCCTCATCTACAAGATAGACGTAGCCGACGACGGTAACGTCAGCATCGACATGACCCTCACCGCTCCCAACTGTCCCGCGGCCGACTTCATCATGGAAGACATCCGCCAGAAGATAGAGAGCATCGAAGGCGTCAGTGCCGCCACCATCAACCTCGTCTTCGAACCCGAATGGGACAAGGACATGATGAGCGAAGAAGCCAAACTGGAACTGGGATTCTTATAACGAATAAAACTACATACCATGAACAAGAAACAACTCAGCCTGCTGGCCACCACCGCACTGCTCTGCGCCTGCCAGCCCGCACCGAAACAGACTACCATCACCGGCAACCTGACCGGTATAGAAAGTGATACACTGATTGTAAACTACTTTGCCCTGTCGGACCTGAGCCGAAGCGCGGTGCAAAGGGATACAATTGCCATGCAGAATGGGCAATTCTCCTTCCAGCTTAAGAACGACAGTGTACCGATGGAAGCCTATTTCTATGCCAAACCCAGTAATGGTGCCGAAGCAGCATCGCTTCGCCAGACAATCGGCGTAGTAGCCTTCCCCGGCGAGACAGTGGAGGTAAGCGGCTCCATGGACGACTACCATCTGAAAGGGAACGCCTTCCACCAGGCCTACGAAGAAGTGCGCAAACAGTACAAGCCCTATGAGGACAAGATGCACAAAGTGACACAAGTCATCATCGACATGCAGAACAAAGGAACACTGACGCCCGAACGCATCGACTCGTTGCGACAGCTCTATGAACCCATCCATGCCGATATGCAAAAGGTGAAGGAAGACTACATCCGTCAGCACCCCGACGAAGACCTCTCCGTTTATCTGATATCCGATATGGGCAGAACCGCAAGCGACCTGCTCGACATTGTCGGCGAAAAGGCACAGAATGGCCCGATGGCTTCGCTCTATCGCGCCATGATAGAAGCTATCGCCCAACAGAAAGCCCGCAAAGAAGCACAAAAGAACATCACAGAAGGCGCCGACGCCCCCGACTTCACCCTGAAAGACCTACAGGGCAACGACCTCACCCTGTCGTCGCTGCGTGGCAAGTACGTGGTGCTGGACTTCTGGGGTAGCTGGTGCGGCTGGTGCATCAAAGGCATCCCCGACATGAAGAAATACTACACCAAGTATAAAGACCGCATGGAGATACTGGGCATCGACTGCCGCGACACGGAAGAGAAATGGAAAGCTGCCGTCAAGGAACACGAACTGCCCTGGCTGCACGTGCGCAATACGGACGAGGCAGACATCACCGTGAAGTACGGCATACAGGGATATCCCACCAAAATCGTCATCGATCCGCAAGGCAAAATCGCCAAAGTAGTGGTAGGCGAAGACCCCGCCTTCTACAAATACCTGGACGAACTGTTCAAATAAAGATAAACGCCAACCCCTAACATCAAGCCTGATATGAAGAACGTATATTTCCTTTCCGACGCACACCTCGGCTCACGGGCCATCGAACACGGGCGGACGCAGGAACGCCGCCTGGTCAACTTTCTGGACAGCATCAAGCACAAGGCAGCTGCCGTCTACCTGCTGGGCGACATGTTCGACTTCTGGTACGAATTTAAGACCGTCGTGCCCAAGGGATATACGCGCTTTCTGGGCAAACTGTCCGAACTGACCGACCTGGGCGTGGAAGTGCACTTCTTCACGGGCAACCACGACATCTGGTGCGGCGACTATCTGACCAAGGAGTGTGGCGTCATCCTGCATCGCCACCCCCTGACCACCGAAATCTACGGAAAGGAGTTCTACCTGGCCCACGGCGACGGGCTGGGCGACCCCGACCGCAAGTTCAAGATGTTGCGTGCCATATTCCACAACCGCACGCTGCAAACCCTCTTCTCGGCCCTGCATCCGCGCTGGAGCATGGAGTTCGGGCTGAACTGGGCCAAGCACAGCCGCCTGAAGCGCGTGAACGGCAAGGAACCCGACTACATGGGCGAAAACAACGAGTTTCTGGTGCTCTACACCAAGGACTATCTGAAGAACCATCCCGACATCAACTTCTTCATCTACGGACACCGCCACATCGAACTCGACCTGATGCTGAGCGCCAAGTCGCGCATCGTCATTCTGGGCGACTGGATCAATTACTTCTCGTACGCCGTGTTCGACGGTGAAAACCTTTTCCTCGAAGAGTTTGTCGAGGGGGAAACGAAGCTGTAAAAACCAACTGTATAGATACGGAAAGAGGGTGTATTAAGCAGAAGAACTGATTTTTCAGGCACGGATTACACAGATTTTCACGGATTGCTTTATTCTTTTCACCGTGATTTTCCGTGTAATCCGTGCCTGAAATTTGTAACCTGTTCTTGTGCTTAATGCACCCTCTTCAGCTTGCGCCCGGCGCAAGGCCGCGGTGGGTTACCACTTGTAACCGGCAGCCTTGGCGATGCGTTTCGGGATGTCCGTATTGTCCATCTTGCCCATGAAGAGCTTCGAGCCGGCACCTACGGCAAATACAGGTACGTATTCGGCCGAGTGGCTTCCGGTGGTCCAACCCAGCTTCGACATCTGGCTCAGTACCTTCTTGGCTACGGCGGCCAGCGGTTCGGTCTTCGAGTAGAGGCTCTCTTCGAAGACTACCTTATTGCGGACAAAGGACGATTCGAACTCGTCGCGCAACATCTTCTCCTGCTCCCAGGTGGGGGTCAGTTCGCCCCAGAAGCCCATGCGTTCGGTCAGCAAGGCTTTCACGTCTTCCCAAGTGGCTTTGTTGCCTTTGGATTTGCGAAGGTCGGTAAGGGCACGCGAAAGCAGGTCAACCGACTGTTTCTGACAATCGAGCGACTTGAGGTTCAGCGTATAGTTGCTGTTGCCCAAGGCCAGTCCGCCGGTTTCGTGGTCGGCTGTAATCACAATCAGCGTCTCTTTGGGGTGCTTCTTGTAGAATTCGTAAGCCACACGGACGGCGTTGTCCATGTCGATGACTTCCTTGACCATCGTGGCGGGGTCGTTGCTGTGGCAAGCCCAGTCAATCTTTCCACCCTCGACCATGAGGAAGAAGCCCTTCTTGTTGTCGCGCGACAGGAAGTCGATAGCGCTCTCGGTGATCTGTGCCAGCGTCAGGTCGCCTTCGCTGCGGTCGATGGCGTAGGGCAGGCTCGAAGAGTTGGCACCTTCTTTCTGCATCAGTATCATCTTGCCTGCATCATCTGCCTTGGCTTTATATTCGTCGAGTCCGCGGGCAATGGTGTAGCCGGCCTGCTCGAAGATGGGGTAGATGCTGGGAGCATCTTTCTTGTCGAACGTG
>NZ_FR883053.1:0-7903 GCF_000435115.1 Bacteroides sp. CAG:633
AAGATACCTTTCTTCATTTCACCACCGTACCAAGTGTTCAGGATAACCTGTTCGTTAGTCTTCAGGTTGAATACAGTAGCTGTTTCAGAGTTCAGGCCCAGTTCCTTGTAGTTGTCAACCTTAGCCTTGGCTGCGTTGAATGATACGAAATCAGGTTCACCGTAGTTGGCCAGTTCTTCTTCTGTCGGACGGATGAACATGTTCTTTACGAAGTGAGCCTGCCAAGCAACTTCCATGATGAAACGTACTTTCAGACGAGTTGCAGGGTTGGCACCGCAGAATGTATCCATAACGAACAGACGCTTGCCGCTCAGCTGTTTAACAGCTTTAGCCTTCAAGTCAGCCCAAGCTTCTTCAGAGCAAGGTTTGTTGTCGTTCTTGTATTCGTCAGAAGTCCACCATACAGTGTTTTCGCTGGCTTCATTCTTAACGAAGAATTTATCTTTAGGAGAACGTCCGGTATAGATACCAGTCATTACGTTCACAGCGTTCAGTTCTGTTACCTGACCTTTTTCGTAGCCTTCCAGACCAGCTTTGGTCTCTTCTTCGAACAATACTTCATAAGACGGGTTGTGGAGAATCTCCTTTACGTCTTGAATACCGTACTTGCTTAAATCTAAATTTGCCATTTCTTTTTAAGATTTTAAAAATTGGTATTTTTGTGAATAATCTCTTTTTACCTTTATCTTTACAAGGGGAGGGGAGTCCTCGTCAGAATCCGTTGTCCGTCCCAGGGCGGTTTCGGATAAGTCCCTTGTTTTTCGACTACAAAAGTACGATTTTCTTTCGAAAGAAAAGTCCTATTGGAGAAATTTTTCTTTAATTGGACTTCTTTTATAAATCCATAACAATATCTGCTAACTGAATGTTGCAAAACGGATAAAACTGAGGCGTTTTTTGCTGTGTGTACATTGCAGACTGTTGGTGTCCAGCGTGTAAATTGGTTTCGGGTGGGGTGAAACGTTGGTTACTGTCGGGTGAAGGAAGGTTGGAATGTATGATGTTTCACCACAATAACCTCAGATACAGTAGCTTGCGTTGAAACGTGCAGAAAAGATATGAAATGGCTGTGAAACGTCACCTTTCACCGCATCTTCCTATGTATCAGCTTTGAAGAAGCCGGGTGAAAGGATGAAGGATGTGAAGCAAGAAACAGAAAACGTGCTGTGAAGGGATACAGACGGGGTTGAGCGGTGCAAGTGTGGCTCGTGAGCGGTACAAGTGTTGTTCACCAGCCATGCAAGTGTAGTTCGCACGTCATGCTTGCACAGTCTGTGCACCGCAACAGCCCGCAAATATTACGCAATATGTCGTCAATAATCCCTTTTCTGCAACATTTAAGGGCAAAAAGGCAGGTTGAACCTGCCCGCGGTACACAAATAAAAGAAAAGAAAACAAAACAAAACAAAAGCATAGCATACCCCCTCCTTCATAGTTCCCCCGAAAGCGTGGGAACTGCCGGAACGGCCCGGAGGCCGTGGAGGAGGCTTAGGCTTTCAACGCTTCTTCATCACGCTGTTCACCACACGGACGGTAGAGACGAGCTTGTTGGTCGAGGTAAAGACGTCCACGTTCCAGACATGCGACGAGCGTCCCTTGTGGACGATGGTACCCACGGCCCGCACCGTATCGCCTTCGAGTGCCGACGAAATGTGATTGCCGCTCACCTGCATCCCCACGACCATCTCGTCGGGTTGGCAAAGAATCATCGAGCCCAGTCCGGCCACCGTCTCGGCCAGTGCCAGTGTGGCTCCTCCGTGCAGAATGCCGAAAGGCTGCCGCGTACGATGGTCCACCGGCATAGTAGCCTCCACACGATCCTGATCGGCGTAGGTGTACTGTATTCCCAGATTACCCATCAGGGCGTGGCGTGCCTGAGCGTTCAGCTGGTCAAGGGGAACATCGCCGATGCGCACTTCGGCCAGTATCATTTTCTCGACGGCTGCTGCTACACCGTCTTCCTCGTTCGAGGCAGTGATGTAGTCGGCACAAGCCTTCACCGAGTCGGGTGCCTGCCCCATGGCTACGCCCATGCCGGCCAGCTGAAGCATGGCTACGTCGCACGTACCGTCACCGATGGCCATTACTTCCTCGCGCTTCACGCCCAGATGTTCGAGCAGGGCACCCAGCGTATTGGCTTTATCAACCGAGCAGGGCACTACCTCCAGGAAGAAGGGTTCGGAGCGGAATACGTCGAGCACGCCACTCAGACGTTTCTTCCAGTGCTCTTCAAGGGCTACCAATGCCGCTTCGTCGTCGCTCACCAGCATGCACTTACACGGGGCAAAGTCGATGGCGGTCGAGAACTCTTCCTCCTCTATCACGACCAAGTCGTTCAGTTCGGCTTCGTCCAGCACATGTTCGTCGTCCGAGTTGTTGGTCAGAATCAGGTTATCGTGGTAAGTAAACAGGGCAAAGCCGTTCTTCCGGGCTTTCTTCTCCAGGTAAGGCAACATTTCGGGGTTGATCCGGCGTTCGAAAAGTATCTCTCCGTTCTGTGCATTGATAATCTGGCAACCGTTGTACGACAGGATAAATCCACCGTAATTGCCCAGTTCCAGGGTTTTGGCCACTTTCATCAAGCCGTACGACGGACGACCCGATGCCAACACCACACGCACGCCCATCTGCTGTATCTTCAGCAGGGCCGACAAGGTACGCTTCGTAATCTCCTTTGCGTCGTTCAGCAGCGTACCGTCTACATCAAGAACCAATAGCTTGTACTTCATGGCAATAAAGATTTAATGGTTTCCTCTATTGGGACACAAAGTTAAGGATTTGAACGAGATAAACAATTTTCTTTACGCTTTTTAAGGAGGGACGAGTTGGCAAGTTGACGAGGGACAAGTTAACGAGGAGACAAGGAACAAGAGACAAGGCTACAGACAACAAGAGCACTTCCTATGTACTCCTCGTCAACTCGTCCCTTGTCAACTCGTCAACTAATAAAACAAGTACACCAGCCTCGTCACCAACAGCAGTGCCACTCCACCCAATGCCCAGTAAACAGCACGTGCCGTAGGGCGATACAGTGCCCTGCAAAGCAGGTAGATGCATACATAAATCATGATCAGTTCTGCCACATGCAGCCTAATGCCGTCAATCGACGAACCCGGCAACGACTCTATCCAGCGCAGTCCCTCGTTTTGCAAGCGCACCAGCACCCGAAGTCCCTCGGCCAGCGGTTGTTGCAACACGGGGAAAGGCGTAAGCAGCAGTACGCCCACCGCTACATACAGCACCAGCGACACCAGCGGAATCACCCATAAGTTAGTCAGCAGAAAATGGACAGAAAACCGTCCGAAGTAGAATGCCACCAGCGGAGCCGCCCCCACCTGTGCCGCCAACGAAACCGCCAGCAATCCATACACCCATCGCAGGAAACGGTTGCCGAATGGGCACAGCGACCACAATCCCGGCATCAGCAGCAGAATAGCCGCCACTGCCGAGAACGACATCTGGAAACCTACGTCGAACAGCCAGCACGGACGCCAGCACAGCATCAGGAATGCAGCAACAATCAGCGCGTCCATCGTCAGCACCTTCTCGGTACGCAGGCCCACCACCACAAACAGCGAACACATCAGCACCGCACGCACCACCGACGACGAAAGCCCCGTCAGGAAAGCAAACGCCCACAACAGCCCCACAGCTACCAGCGACAGAAAAGGCTTCAAACGCCTCCACCGCTTCCATAAGGGTACGAAAAACACAAGAATCAACGCATAGATGAAACCGACGTGCAGTCCCGAGAGTGCCAGTACATGACTGGCTCCCGATACGGAATACGTTTCCATAAGTTCCTTGCTCAAATCGGTCTTGTCGCCCAGAGTCAGCGCGGAAAGCACCGCCAACTCATCGCCTGCAAACCCCAGACGACGATAGATGCCCAGCAACTCTTCACGCAGGTCGAGTGCCTTCTGCCGCAGGGTACGTTCCGAGGAATGCCCCGTCTTTATCCACTTCCCCGCAGGCACATAGGCCGTACCACTCACACCGTTGTGTTTCAGGTAGCGGGCATAGTCGAACCCGGCCGCCACACCCTCGTTGGAAGGAGGTTTGAGCCGCGCTCTTACCCACAGCGTGTCGCCCCGCTGCAAGGCAAGCGAAACGGAATCTTTAGCTATATAGAACAGAAATTCAGGTCTCCCGTAGCAGAGCGAAAGCGTATCACCCCTCGCCTCGGCCAGCAACCTGGCCCGGCACATGACGGTCTTGGGCTTCGGTTCGGGAACCTCAGTCAGCAGAATCTGGCAGTCGGAAATTCCGTTTCCGACGTCGTAGTGCGTAAGCTTCAGTTGTTGCCCCATCAGCAGAAAGCCAATGGCAAACATCGTCGCATAAACCACCAGTCCGAAAAGAACTCTGCCAGAACGTCGCAGGCACACCATCAGCAGCACACATGCCACCCCTACTGCCAGGCTGACGTCCGTCCATTGCCACGACGGGCAATAGTCGGCACACGCGATGCCAGCCATCAGCATTACCAACAGCCGCAGGAAAGGATGTCGCCGCCAGACAGACGACATTTACAGCCGCTTTAACGAACGGATAGCCTCTTCCTGATCGGGAGCTGCAAACACGGCACTGCCCGCTACCAGCACATCAGCACCGGCAGCTACCAGCCGCGCACCCGTTTCCAGATTCACGCCGCCATCCACCTCGATCAGGGCATCCGAACCCGAAAGTGTAATCAGTTCGCGCAACTCACGCACCTTATCCACCGTATGTTCGATGAACTTCTGTCCGCCAAAGCCGGGATTGACACTCATCAGCAGCACCATATATACGTCGTTGATGATGTCCTTCAGCATGCACACCGGAGTAGCCGGATTGATGGTCACCGCCGGCTGCATACCCGCCTCACGAATCTGTTGCACCACGCGGTGCAGATGGGGACAGGCTTCGTAGTGCACGTTCATCACGTGTGCGCCCAGTGCCTTTACTTCGGGAATGAACTTCTCGGGCTGCACTATCATCAGATGCACGTCCAACGGTTTGCGTGCCAGCTTGGCAACGTACTTCAGCACGGGGAAGCCGAAAGAAATGTTGGGCACAAACACACCGTCCATGATGTCGATGTGCACCCAGTCGGCTTCGCTGCGGTTCAGCATCTCAATGTCGTCCGCCAGATAACCGAAGTCGGCAGACAGGATAGAGGGAGAAATAATCGGTTTCATAACACAGTCATAGTATCTCTAAAGGTTCTGTTCTCTGTTTCATCTCACGAAGCGCGCCTCGTCCGTCAGCCGGAAGCCGCGCAGCAGTTCGTCGGTCTTCAGCCGTTTCTTGCCGGGAAGCTGCAAGGCGCAGATGCCCACAAATCCGTCGGCTGCCGCCACGCGGATGTAGGTCTTGCCGTCGGTCTGCAGCGTACCGGGCTCCAGCGAATGGGGCGTCATGATCTTTTCCGTCTGGAAGATTTTCACTACGACCGGTTCGCCTTCCGGCAGTTTCAGCTCTGCCCATGCGGCAGGATAGGGCGAAAGGCCGCGCACAAAGTCGTAGATGCGCTTCACCGGCTGGTTCCAGTCGATGCGGCATGTCTCCTTGAAGATTTTGGGAGCCGGTTTCAGCTCACCTGTCACGCCCATCTCTTCCTGCGGGATGCTGTGGATGCTGCCGTCCAGAATGGCGTCCACGGTTTCGGTCACTAATTTACCGCCCAACACCATCAGCTTGTCGTGGACGATGCCCACGTCGTCGGTATCGGCTATGGGGACGCGCACCTGCTGGATGACTTCGCCCGTATCAATCTCGTGCTTCAGGAAGAAAGTCGTGATGCCCGTCTCCGTCTCGCCGTTGATGACTGCCCAGTTGATGGGCGCCGCGCCACGATATTGGGGCAGCAGGGAGGCGTGCAGGTTGAAGGTTCCCAGGCGGGGCATGTTCCACACCACTTCGGGCAGCATGCGGAATGCCACCACAATCTGCAGGTCGGCCTTCCAGGCACGCAAGGCGTCCAGAAACTCCTCGTTCTTCAGTTTCTCGGGCTGAAGCAGGGGCAGGTTGTGTTCCAGCGCATACTGCTTGACGGGCGAGTATTGCAACTTGTGTCCGCGACCGGCAGGCTTGTCGGGCATGGTGATGACGCCCACTACGTTGTAGCCGCCTTCCACCAGGCAGCGCAGGGCCTCCACGGCAAAGTCGGGAGTACCCATATATACAATGCGTAAATCTTCTTTCTTCATTTGTCTAAGGATTTTAGGGGCAGCCGCAACAGGTGAAGCCGCTTTAGTTACCCGCAAAGGTAGGCAATTCTTCCTTATCGTCAAAGATTTATCTTTAGAATGGTGAATGGTGAATGATTAATGGTTAATGAAGGGGGATGGTGAAGCAGAAAAGCGAAAAAAATATAAGAAAGATATTGATATATAATGATAAAATCTTATTTTTGCGATTAGTTCATAGCACACAAATCTGATATTTATGGCAGAAAAGCACTCTGTAATAAGCACAACGCGTATGGCCAGCTTCGCAAACAAAGAGCAGCCTTCCCCCCTTTACTGGCAAAGGGAGGTTTCTTGTGTGCCCTTTTCCATTCATCATCCATCCAATAAGTCAGCTAAGAATTTGGATATGTGTGGAATTTGTGTAAACACACACACACACACACACATTCTCACCTGACGTTAGTCGCGCGCGTCAATATACCTTATTATTATATATATGCAAGGGCGGAAACTCTTTATTCGGGAGTTTTCCGCCCTTTTCTGTTGTTTCTCGCTGCACTTGGGCGGGGAAAATGAAGAACAGGAAAATGAAGAATGAAGAACGAAGAATGAAGAATTTATTAACCATTTACCATTAATCATTAACCATTTACCATTAACCATTTACCATTAATCCATGATAGACTTGAAAAAACTGATTGCGACCGCATTGTTGTCGCTGTTGCTGCTCCCGGCCATGGCGCAGCAGGGGGCAGGCATAAGCCCGGCCGAACCCCGTTTGTCCCTGCGGGCGAATCTGCTGCGCTGGGCATCCCTTACGCCCGATCTGGGACTGGAGTGGCGCATCAACCCCTCGTGGGGCATACTGGTCAGTGGCTCGTGGACCGCGTGGAGCTGGAGCAACCNACCGCGTGGAGCTGGAGCAACCGCGACCGCCGCTATGCGCTGTGGGAAGTGATGCCCGAGGCGCGTCGTTATGTCGGCAAGGAGAAGCGCGGCTATTTCAGCGCGATGTTCAAGACGGGCGAGTTCAACTACAAACTATCTGAAACTGGCAAGCAAGGAAGCCTGACGGGCGGCGGACTGACGGGCGGCTATCGGATGAGGCTGACCGACGCACTGGTGCTCGACTTCTCGCTGGCCGTGGGATACCTGAAGGCCGACTACGACCGCTACGAGGTGGTCGACGGCGTGCGTGTCTTCCGTGGCACGAAGACCCGTAACTGGTGGGGACCGATTGACGCGGGGGTGACCTTGGGATGGAGAATTAAATGAAGAATGAGGAATGAAGAATGAAGAATTAAATGAGGAATGAGGAATTGAGTGGTATGAAGAAGATATACTATATGATAGGTGTGGCAGCCATGTTGCTGTCCGCTTGCGTGAAGAACACGCTCTACCGCACGCCCCACCCCGACCGGGGAGCTGTCACCATCAGCCTGACGGGACTGGCGGCTACTGACGATTATGTGATGGACATCGACGGGCAGACGGCCGACATCGACGGTTCGCCCTTTACCTGCCCGTGGCTGCTTGCGCCGGGAACGCACAGCCTGGTGGTCTACAACCGTGCCGAGGGCTTCACCTTCGACGGACGGACAGCGCGGGTCAATGCCCCCGGCGGCATGAGCCGTGCGGACGGTGCATCCGTCATTCCCCTGCCGGGCTACCTGAAGACCGCCTGCCGGGAGATGACGGTGGCTGCCGACGACACGCTGCGCGTCAGCCCC
>NZ_FR883053.1:7931-8517 GCF_000435115.1 Bacteroides sp. CAG:633
CAGCAGCGCGTGCGCGGCCTGCAACTGGAGCTGGAGGTGACGCAGGGCCGCCCCGAACTGATACAGAGCGTCACTGCCACCCTTGGCGGCATAGCCGGTGCCTTCGACATGGAGGCGGAACAGACCATCGGCGAACCTGTCTCCACGGTCTTTGCCTTTGCCCGCGAAGGCAGCAAGCTCACGGCCAACGTGCGCCTGCTGGGTGCGATGGGAGCCGTGCAGACCATGGTGCTGGACATCGTATTTGTGGACGGCGGACGCACACAGCGCACGGAGGTCGACCTGACGGAATCCCTTGCGGACTTTAACGGCGACATGGCCACCGCCTACCGTGTGACCGGCACGCTGGAAACGCCCGTCGGCATGGAGGAAGGCAACGCCGAAATCACCGGTTGGGAACCGGTGGACGGAGGCGATGTGGATGCGGGGATGTAAGAAAATGAAGAATTAATAATTAACAATTAATAGTGAATAGGATGAAAACAAGACATTTTGCCCTCGCAGCGCTGGCACTGACACTGGCTGCCTGCAACAACGACAACGAGAACCAGAACGGTGGCCCGGTAGCCGCCCAGTTTACGGCCGA
>NZ_FR883054.1:0-855 GCF_000435115.1 Bacteroides sp. CAG:633
GCAAGTGTTGCTCGCGAGCCACACAAGTGTTGTTCCGCAACCATACAAGCGTTACCCGTATAAGAAATCTACTTAACAAATACCATATCTTGACAAGAAGAAAAAATCGGGTTACATTTGTGTTACAAAACTGGAAGAAGTCAGTAATCGGAATATTTGGGCGACAAAATGAACGTGAAATTAGGGTAAAAGGAATCAAAAAGGCGAAACAAAGAAGTTAGTAAATACTTACTGAATGCCTTTCCAAAGCCGAAAAACAGAAATTTGAAAACTTTTTTTAGTTTTTCGAAAGAAAAAAATGTGTTTTTGTTTGTAGTTAATTAGAAAAGCCCTATCTTTGACCCTGAAAAAGCATAAATATTTTGACGAAAGATATAAGAAAGGAGTAAATAATAACCATGACAGAAGGAAGTTCGTTCGAAGACGCAAGCTCGATAAGGGCAGGAAGGCTTAGGCAGGATGACCTTGGAGGGTTTAAAAGTGACTTTAACTTTTCGATGAGTACAAAAAATACGAAATTTATTTTGTATTAGGAAATAAGTTAGTTACTTTGCAGCCTGAATTATGCGATTGATTAAACTCTATAATGCGGAATGTATTAATCTGCTAATTATAAATAAATTACAGAATTTCCCTTAATCGCACTATACGCATATATTATCTCGTTTACGTTCTTTTCTTTAGCATGTATTCTATTGATTATCAATAAAATACCATCGAAACCTATTTAGGAAATAAGTTAGTTACTTTGCAGCCTGAATTATGCGCTATTGCATAGTATGCTAATATACAGAAATACAAGTAATTAGCATAATATAAACGAATAAATCCGAAGATAAATTAAACAGCAAAAAG
>NZ_FR883055.1:0-761 GCF_000435115.1 Bacteroides sp. CAG:633
GGGTCGGGTTTGGTGGCAATGCCTTCGCGCTGGCCGTAGACGGCGGCAAAGCGTATCTGCGGGAAATAGTGGGCAATGAGCTTCGTGGTGGCGGCGTGATACTTGTTCGAGGCCACCGCCAGCAGGGTGTGTTGCGACTGCAGCTGCTCTAGCAGTTCGGTTATGCCGGGGTAGGGGCGACTGCGGTCGGCATTGTGGCAGTCGTAATAGGGGATGAACTGGGCACGTACCCGCAGGACGTTCTCTTCGGTTTTCTCTCCTTCGGGCAGGGCGCGTTCGAACAGCTTGTTGATGCCGTTGCCCACCATGAACTTGTACGACGCTTCGTCGTGGGTAGGATAGCCCAAAGCGTTAAGGGCGTGGTTGGTACTCTGTGCCAGGTCGGCAATGGTGTTGAGCAGTGTACCGTCGAGGTCGAATATTATCAGTTTCTTCATCTTCACAGGTTTTATTTTCCGGCGGCAAAGGTAACATTTTCCGGTCACATCTGCAATGCGCCTGTCTGCTGCGGGTACGGAAGCCGGTGAGGGTGGTGTATCTGATAAATATTGACAGATGGGGATGCTGACAACCACGGTCGTATACCGAGGGTACCTAAGTATACGACTGAGGGGGTCTAAGTATACGACCAAGGGTACCTCAGTCGTATACTTAGATAGTCAACACATATACATGTGATTATCAGCAGTTTGTGATTTTATCTGCTGAGGGTTATAATGTTTTACAGAATTCCTGCTTACGGGGTGATGCGGAACCAGTCT
>NZ_FR883056.1:0-30857 GCF_000435115.1 Bacteroides sp. CAG:633
TTTAATACCTGTAGTTGGCCGAATACTTACATTTTTCTCCAGTTAGAGAAAAATCGGGGCGCTAAAACATCCCATTTAGCTTAAGGTAAAAAAATAGCGCATATCCTTTGGGGATATGCGCCGTAATTTTTTCTCTTCTCATCAATCTCACTCCTTCTTCCGAAGGGAAAGAAGAGATTTTAGTTTTAATCCATATAAAAGCACTTCTGCCTAATAAAAAATTATTCAGCAGCAGCTTCTGTTGCGCCTTCTTCGCTTGCGTTAGCAGCTTCCTCGTTCTGAGCTTCTGCAGCAGCCTTAGCAGCTTCTTCTGCAGCTTTCTTTTCTGCCAATGCTTTAGCCTTTGCTTCGTTTACCTTCTTCTCAGCTTCCAGACGTGCCTTAGCTTCAGCTTTCTTAGCCTCTTCATCCTTAGCCTTCAAAGCAGCTAAACCGCTTTGCTTGTTGTTCTTCCAAGCTTCAAATTTAGCTTCAGCTTCAGCTTCGCCAAATGCGCCTTTTGCTACACCACCCAAAAGATGCTTCTTCATGTAAACACCTTCGCGAGAAAGGATGTTACGAACAGTGTCAGTGGGCTGTGCACCTTTCAATACCCAGTCAAGGGCACGATCAAATTTCAAATCTACTGTGGCCGGATTGGTGTTAGGATTGTAAGTACCAATCTTTTCGATAAATCTACCATCACGTGGTGCTCTTGCATCTGCAACTACGATAGCGTAAAAAGCATAGCTCTTACGTCCGTGTCTCTGCAATCTAATTTTTGTTGCCATTTAATTAAAATATTTTTTAGTTAATGATTTGAATAATGCTACTAACTCGTAATAGCGGCCGCAAAGGTAGTTATTTTATTTGGAATAGCACAGCATTTTTCCTCCTTTTTTCATAAAAACATTCCGATAACTTTCTGATTTATGAATATCTACGAGGATATCTGATCAGAATGGCCAATAATGCACAGATGCCCATACAAAACGGATAATACAAATTACCGATAATGGAAAGGGGAGAAAGTCCCGCCAGTTCTGCAGCAATCAGCATTTGTGCTCCATAGGGAATGATTCCCTGGACGAAACACGAAAAAGTGTCCAGAATACTGGCTACTTTTCTTCTGTCAAGATGAAAACGAATGGCTATGTCTTTTGCTATCGGCCCTGTCGTAATGATAGCAATGGTATTGTTGGCCGTACAAAGGTTGGCTATGCTGACCAGCGCTGCAATGCTGAGTTCCGCTCCACGCTTCCCTTTGACATGACGGGTCAGACGGCCAATTATAAAATCAATACCCCCGTTATAGCGAATAGTCTCCAGCATTCCACCGGCCAGCAACGTGATAATGATCAATTCGCCCATACCTGTTATTCCATCGCCCATCGAACGGGTCCAGTCGAATAGGGTAGTACCGGTCATGACTCCTATAATACCCGTAGAAGCAATGCCAAGAAGTAACACCAGCATGACGTTGACTCCCGCCACAGCCGTAACCAGGACAATCAGATAAGGAATCACCTTTAGCCATTCGATAGTTACCGCCTGCTGAGAGAACGATAATGACATTCCCTGATAGATATAGTAACACAAGACAATCAGCGCTGCCGGAACCACAATCATACAGTTCACCCGGAATTTATCACGCATCACACAATCCTGCGTCTTGGTAGAAGCAATGGTTGTATCGGATATAAACGAAAGATTGTCTCCAAAAAAAGAGCCGCCTACCACAATGGCAGTCATATAAGACAAATCTATCCCTGTTTTCTCTGCCAGCCCGGCCGCCACAGGCGTCAAAGCGACAATTGTTCCAACGCTGGTGCCTATGGAAAGAGAAATAAAACACGCCGCAATAAAAATACCGGCCAGCAACAGATTGCCCGGCAAGACAGATAAGGTCAAGTTAACTGTTGCATCAATGGCTCCCATCTGCTTGGCACTTTGGGCAAATGCACCGGCCAAAATAAAGATCCATATCATCAGCAGTATATTCTTATTGCTGGCTCCTACCGAAAACTGATAAATTCGCTGCTCCAGATTCAAGCCACGCGTAATGGCTATGGCATAACAGGAAGAGACAAGAAATGCAACCGTAATAGGTACCTGATAAAAGTCGTTCACCCAAAGCGAGGTCACCAAATAGATACATAGAAAGACCATCAAAGGACTTAATGATAACCATCCACCTTTAGCCTTTGTAGTTGTATTTGTCATTCCGAAAACATTTTCTTTATTACAAAATGAAGGACTGGTCGGGGAAGGTAGCTGTAGTCATGAATCTTCCCAACCAGTCCATATACAATCAATTATAACGTAACTCCCGTCTTGAAAATCGCAATTTCCTTATATCCCTTCTTTTCGTTATTGACAAATTCGCCGCTTGCCACTTTTATAATGAAATCAATAAAACGACGGCAGGTTTCTTCGATCGGTTCATCTTCAACGATTACGCCGGCATTGAAGTCAATCCATTGCGGTTTTCTCTCAGCCAAGTCTGTATTTGTCGAGATTTTCACCGTAGGTACATAAGTTCCGAAAGGAGTTCCGCGTCCCGTTGTGAAAAGAACCATATGACACCCGCACGAAGCCAGGGCGGTAGCTGCTACCAGATCGTTTCCCGGAGCAGAAAGCAAGTTCAACCCTTTCACCTTCAAACGTTCGCCATAGGGGAGTACACCTTCGACATAGCTTTTACCGCACTTCTGCGTACAGCCCAAAGCCTTGTCTTCCAACGTAGAAATACCTCCGGCCTTATTGCCCGGCGAAGGATTCTCGCCAACAGGCTCTCCGTGACTCAAGAAGTATTCTTTAAAATCATTAATCAGCTTTACAGTCTGTTCGAACAGCTCCTTCGTGCGGCAGCGGTTCATCAATATGGTTTCAGCACCAAACATTTCGGGCACTTCAGTCAATACACTTGTGCCTCCCTGTGCAACCAAGAAGTCCGAAAACAGGCCCAACAAGGGATTTGCCGTAATACCGGAGAATCCGTCCGAACCACCACACTTCAGCCCGACACGCAATTCGCTCAACGGTATGTCGGTACGTTCGTCCTGACTGGCACGGCTATACAGCTCACGCAGCAATTTCATTCCCTCCTCGTATTCATCACCAACTTTCTGCACAACCATAAACTTAACGCGGTCTTCATCATACTGGCCTAAAAACTCGCGGAATACGTCAGGCTGATTATTCTCGCATCCCAGCCCTACAACCAGCACTCCACCCGCATTAGCATGCAGCACGATATCGCGCAATATTTTTTTCGTATTCTCATGATCATCACCCAACTGAGAACAGCCGTAATTATGAGGATAAGCAACAATCGCATCAACCCCTCTGCAACCGGTTTCCTGCCGCAAGCTCTCTGCCAGCTGACCGGCAATCCCGTTCACACATCCTACAGTCGGCACAATCCATATTTCGTTTCGTATACCTACATCACCGTTTTTACGGCGATATCCCTTAAAGGTAAGTCCCTGCTGCGGTATGTCCAACGACGCATCGATAGGATTATATGTGTATTCCAGCAAACCGGACAAATTGGTTTTAATATTACACTCGTTCATCCAGTCTCCCTGCTTTTGCGCTTTACACGTGTGACCTATCGGATACCCGTATTTTATCACATCTTCACCCTGCTCAAAATCTTTCAGGGCAAACTTATGTCCTGCCGGTATGTCTTCATTTAAACGAATATCAATACCATCCACAGAAATTGTTTCTCCGGCCTTAAGCGCGACAATAGCCACTGCAACATTATCAGCCTTGTTGATTTTCAGATATTTGGTTTTCATATCCTCTGATTTTATTTATTGTAATAGAATTCTATATTTTCTTTCGTCAACAAATCTATCGGCATGAAATACTCTCTTGCCACCTCCTTTTTCAGGATGAGATAATCACATAATGCCTTAATTCCATTAAATCCTTGCAAAGTAGGCTGTTGGGCTATGAGAAAAAATATACTTCCCTGTTTCAGACACTCCACATTGCGCTGCAACAAGTCATATCCCATAAGATTAAAATCGCTCATGGCATGTTTTTGCAGGTATTCCCCAATAATGTAAGCTTTGGAATTGAAAGTAATGCCATTTTTTACATCGGGATGAAGACGGAAAAAATCATCTAACATCTTGTTGTCTTCCGTATCATATTTCGCGTGCAAGTTCAGTTCCAGAATCTGACAGGAAGGATGATATTGGTTCATATACTTACGGAATCCGATTTCTCGGCGCTCCTGCTGATTGGATCCGACAATACCGTCATTGATCTTACGGAATATGACAATGGACTGCGCTTCTTTACCCGCAAGCAGCATCAATATACGTGCAGAAAAATATCCGCTCTGATGCGAATTCTGCCCAAAGAACGAAAGGGCAGGTTCTTCTTTTATATTCGAGTCTATATATATATAAGGTATATGGCGCTCCGACAGTTCATCCGTAAATGGTTTGGTATACTGTGGGGCAGTCGGTGCAACCATCACTCCGTCGGGATTTGTATCTAAAATCTGTAGTGCAGCCGTTTCGAATGAATGATAATCGTAAGGGTCATAATACAATATATCCGCATTTATATTAAAATCCGAATAAGTCTCCAACGCCTGCCTTATACCAGCTTCTACATCGGTCCAGTATTCTCCTTCTTCATGTTGTGGCAATAAGCAAGTAAAAGCATATTTCTTATTGGAAGCCAATGCACTGGCATACATATTAGGTTGATAGTCCAACTGTTTCAATATCTCTTCCACCCGTTTACGGCTTGCTTCAGACACACCACTTCTGCCATGTATTACACGGTCGACCGTACCTACTGATACATCAGCCATTTTGGCTATATCTTTTATTCTAACCCTTGTCATCTTGATTTTTTTGTCTTTTTATGCTGATTTGTGCCCGTACACAATAATAATCTAAAAATTATCGACACAAATATACGATAATTTTTTGTATTTCAAAAAAAGTTGTACCTTTGTGCCCGCACACGGAAGTTAGAAACAGGGGATACCTGATCGATCTTATCGTTCAATGATTCAACTCTTTAACTGCCGTTATGAGAGATAATATAATAAATTGAAAGACACTTAATTATTATATATTTAATAAAATAGAAAAATTATGGGAAAGAAAGTCGTTACATTAGGTGAAATTATGCTGAGACTGTCTACTCCGGGCAATACCCGATTTGTTCAGTCGGACTCTTTTGATGTAGTATATGGAGGGGGTGAAGCCAACGTAGCTGTCAGCTGTGCTAACTACGGACATGACGCTTACTTTGTAACCAAACTGCCTAAGCATGAAATTGGCCAATCGGCAGTAAATGCGTTGCGCAAATATGGTGTAAAGACTGACTTTATAGCTCGTGGCGGCGACCGTGTAGGTATCTATTATTTAGAGACCGGAGCTTCCATGCGTCCCAGTAAAGTAATCTACGACCGTGCACATTCGGCTATCGCAGAAGCCAATCCTGAAGATTTTGATTTTGACGAAATCATGAAAGGAGCAGACTGGTTCCATTGGTCTGGCATCACTCCGGCCATTTCGGACAAGGCAGCTGAATTAACACGTCTGGCTTGCGAAGCTGCCAAGCGACACAATGTTACAGTATCCGTAGACCTGAACTTCCGCAAAAAGCTGTGGACAAAAGAAAAGGCTCAGTCTATCATGAAACCTTTGATGAAATATGTAGATGTTTGTATCGGTAACGAAGAAGACGCTGAACTCTGCTTAGGATTTAAACCCGATGCTGATGTTGAAGGTGGAAAGACAGATGCAGCCGGATATAAAGGAATCTTCAAAGCCATGGCTGAAGAATTTGGTTTCAAATATGTTGTTTCTACATTGCGCGAATCTTATTCAGCTACTCACAACGGCTGGAAAGCAATGATCTACAACGGTAAAGAATTCTACGAATCCAAACATTATGATATCAACCCGATTATCGACCGCGTTGGAGGAGGCGACTCTTTCTCGGGTGGAATTATCCACGGCTTGCTGACCAAGCCCGATCAAGGTTCGGCCCTTGAATTTGCTGTTGCCGCATCTGCATTGAAGCATACGATCAATGGTGACTTCAATTTGGTATCTGCCGAAGAAGTTGAAGCACTGGCAGGCGGTGATGCAAGCGGACGAGTACAAAGATAATAAGTGATAAAAGCTGATAACATAAAATCATAAGAAAATGGCTAAATTTGATAAGATTGCAGTGCTAAATAAAATCGGTTCAACAGGTATGGTTCCGGTTTTCTATCATAAAGATGCTGAGATTGCAAAAAAAGTAGTAAAAGCTTGCTATGAAGGTGGTGTACGTGCTTTCGAGTTTACCAATCGTGGTGATTTTGCCCATGAAGTATTTACCGAAGTGGTAAAATTCGCCGCTAAAGAGTGCCCGGAAATGGCTTTAGGCGTAGGTTCCATTGTTGATCCTGCTACAGCTGCCCTCTACTTGCAATTGGGTGCAAACTTTATTGTAGGTCCGCTGTTCAATCCTGAAATAGCAAAAATCTGTAACCGTCGCCTGGTTCCTTATACCCCTGGATGCGGTAGCGTATCAGAAGTTGGATTTGCTCAGGAAGTAGGTTGCGATCTCTGCAAGATATTCCCGGGAGATGTTCTTGGTCCGAAACTGGTAAAAGGCCTGTTGGCACCTATGCCATGGTCCAAGCTGATGGTTACAGGAGGAGTAGAGCCGACACAGGAAAACCTGACCTCTTGGATTAAAGCCGGTGTATTCTGTGTAGGTATGGGTTCTAAGCTCTTCCCAAAAGACAAAATTGCCGAGGAAGACTGGGGTTACATTACCAACAAGTGCAAAGAAGCTTTGGGCTACATTGCAGAAGCCAGAAAATAAGCATTAGCTATAAAGAATATTAATTCATTTTGTTTAAAGGTGTTTCTAAAGGGACGAAGGCTGTGTTCAAATAAACCGATTACATCGTTTATTTTGATACAGCCTTTTGTCTATTTGTTTTTGAGCAGTTCTTCCAAAGAAAGCACCTCATCCCGATATTGGGCAGCTTCTATAAAATCCAATCTCTTAGCAGCCTCTTGCATTAATTTCTTTGTACGCTCAATGCTCTTTTCAAGTTGGGCACGAGTCATATATTGAACAATTGGGTCGGCAGCCATATGAGCATTTGCTTCCTGTTCCATATACGGACGTGGAGAAGCAGTAGAAGCTTTCTCGCGCGGAACAGATACTGCGATGGTGGCATCTGGATTTTCGGACGACGCTGTAAAAACATTCAGATTTGCAGCTTTCCTGATTTGCTGTGGCGTAATTCCATGCTCTTCATTATACTTCAACTGCTTTTCGCGCCGGCGGTTGGTCTCGTTGATGGTAAGTTGCATACTTTCCGTTATACGGTCGGCATACATAATAACCATTCCGTTCACATTACGCGCCGCACGGCCTGCTGTCTGTGTCAACGAACGATGCGAACGTAAAAAGCCTTCCTTATCCGCATCCAAAATGGCAACTAGAGAAACTTCTGGCAAGTCCAAGCCTTCGCGCAAAAGATTTACTCCGACTAATACATCGTATTCACCTTCACGCAACGCACTCATAATCTTGACCCTCTCGAAAGTCTCAACATCGCTATGAATGTAGCTGCACCTGATATCGTTGTTCAACAGATATTCGGTCAATTCTTCTGCCATACGTTTTGTAAGGGTAGTGACCAACGTCCGTTCGTTTCGTTCAATCCTTATCTGTATTTCCTCCATCAAATCATCAATCTGGTTATGACTGGGACGTACTTCTATGACAGGATCCAACAACCCGGTAGGACGAATAACCTGCTCCACAACAATACCTTCCGACTTTATCAATTCATAATCCGCCGGAGTCGCACTGACGTAAATAACCTGCTTAGCCATCGCCTCGAATTCATCGAATTTCAGTGGACGATTATCCATTGCGGCAGGAAGCCGGAAACCATATTCCACCAGGTTTTCTTTTCGTGCACGGTCGCCTCCATACATTGCCCGGATTTGGGGCACACTGACATGACTCTCATCAATGACAATCAGGAAGTCATCCGGAAAGAAGTCCAATAAACAATAAGGACGGGTACCAGGAGCACGCCCGTCAAAATAACGCGAATAGTTTTCAATTCCGGAACAATGCCCCAACTCACGAATCATCTCCATATCGTAAGTAACACGTTCTTGAAGTCTTTTGGCTTCCAATGCACGTCCTTGTTCTTCAAACCATTGTACCTGTTTGTGCAGATCATCCTCTATCTCGTGAATGGCTCGCAAAGTGGCCTCTTTGGTTGTCATAAAAAGATTGGCCGGATAAATTTTATAAGAATCAAATTTACCTAATACAACTCCACTCACAGGATCCACTTCCTCAATGCTGTCTATTTCATCTCCCCAGAAAATGACACGCAACAGATTATCCGCATAAGCAAGGAATATGTCTATCGTATCTCCCTTTACACGAAAGTTTCCCCGGTTCAAATCAATATCATTACGTACATAAAGACTATCAACCAAACGGCGCAAAAAGACATTGCGGCTGAAATTCTTACCCTGCACAACTTCAATGACATTATTATAAAAGTCCGCAGGATTTCCCATACCATATATACACGAAACCGAGGAAACTACAACAACATCTTTCCGGCCGGAAAGCAATGCAGAAGTAGCAGCAAGCCGCAGCTTGTCAATTTCGTCATTAATAGCAAGGTCTTTTTCTATATAAGTATCCGAAGAAGGCAAATAGGCTTCCGGCTGATAATAGTCATAATAAGAAACGTAATACTCTACGGCATTATTCGGAAAAAAGTTCTTAAACTCACTATAAAGCTGTGCTGCCAATGTTTTATTATGGCTCAACACCAATGTCGGCTTATTAACGTTAGCTATAACATTGGCTATCGTAAAAGTCTTTCCCGAACCCGTAACGCCAAGTAAAGTCTGTGCGGGGAGACCCTGAAGTACACCTTCTGTAAGTTGGGCAATAGCTTCCGGCTGATCTCCTGTAGGCTGATAAGCTGATGTCAGTTCAAATTTATTCATTTTCTTCTTTTATAGACAGCAATATTCGGCAAAATCTTTGATATATACAAAAAAAATCGTTTCTTTGCGATGATAATCAACCCAAAATCTTATCTGAATAGGATTTTGCGGAAAATCTAATAACCATTAATGTTAATACAACAAAGCACAATGATTTGGAACGAAAACATTGAATGCATGGATCGTGAAAACCTCCGTAAGATTCAAAGCATTCGCCTGAAAAAAACCGTAGAGCGCGTATATCACGATACTCCTTTTTATCGTAAAAAAATGCAGGAACTGGGTATAACTCCAGATGATATAAACGACATCAGCGATATTGTAAAACTACCGTTTACCACCAAGTATGATTTAAGAGACAACTATCCGTTTGGACTATGCGCAGTACCGATGAGCCAGATTGTACGTATACATGCGTCTTCCGGTACGACCGGAAAGCCTACTGTAGTAGGATACACGCGCAAAGACCTTTCGGTATGGGCCGAATGCTTGTCACGTGCTTTTACGGCATACGGAGCAGGTCCTTCTGACATATTCCAGATTTCGTACGGATACGGTCTGTTTACCGGTGGACTCGGCGCACACGCTGGCGCTGAAAACATAGGTGCTTCGGTTATTCCTATGTCCAGTGGAAATACAGAAAAACAAATTACGCTAATGCACGACTTTGGCTCAACTGTATTATGTTGTACGCCTTCGTATGCTCTATATCTGGCAGACGCCATTAAAGACTCAAAACTTCCGCGCGAAGAATTTCGCCTGAGAGCTGGAGCTTTTGGAGCAGAGCCTTGGACTGAGAATATGCGGAAAGACATCGAAGCCAAATTAGGCATTAAAGCGTATGATATTTACGGCTTGAGCGAGATCGCCGGTCCTGGAGTAGGGTACGAGTGTGAGTGCCAGAACGGTACTCATCTAAATGAAGACCATTTCTTCCCGGAAATCGTAGATCCCAAAACACTGGAGCCTGTAGCTCCGGGAGAAACGGGAGAACTGGTATTTACGCATCTGACCAAAGAAGGCATGCCTTTGCTTCGCTATCGCACCAAAGATTTGACTGCCTTGCATTACGACAAATGTCCATGCGGACGTACATTGGTACGTATGGATCGAATCTTAGGACGTAGCGACGATATGCTTATCATCAGAGGAGTAAACGTTTTCCCCACTCAAATTGAGTCTGTCATACTTGAAATGCCCGAATTTGAGCCACACTACCTGTTATTAGTAGACCGAAAGAACAATACGGATACAATGGAATTGCAGGTTGAAGTCCGCCCAGAATTCTACTCGGATGAAATAAACAAAATGTTGGCCATGAAAAAGAAGCTGACAGCCCGTTTGCAAAGTGTATTGGGACTGGGAGTAGATGTTCGCCTGGTAGAGCCAAGAAGCATAGAGCGCAGCGTCGGAAAAGCTAAAAGAGTAATCGACAACAGAAAACTTTAAATCGCTTTCGATCGAAGAAGAATCACCCGATTGTTCCATTCGGGAAGATTCTTCCCAATCATAAGTTGAAATAAATGGGAAACATAACGGTAATATCAACTTTTTATTTTCAGTTAATAAAATGGTAGCAAAACAACTTTCGATTTTCTTGGAAAATAAGTCTGGCCGTCTAACAGAAGTGACAGAAGTTCTGGCCAAAGAAGGAGTAAACTTGTCTGCCCTCTGTATTGCAGAAAATGCAGACTTCGGCATCTTACGTGGAATTGTCTCCGAACCGGACAAAGCATATAAGGCTTTAAAGGATAATCATTTCGCAGTAAATGTTACAGATGTAATAGGAATCAGTTGCCCCAATATCCCCGGGTCACTGGCCAAAGTATTACGCTATTTGTCCGATGAAGGAGTCTTCATCGAATATATGTATTCATTTGCCAATGGCAATACTGCCAATGTGATTATCCGGCCTAACGATATGGAAAATTGTATCCGCGTGCTGACAGAAAGAAAAGTCGACCTATTGGCCGCAAACGACCTGTACCGCTTATAGAAAATAAAAGGGCATTTATCCTCAAAAATGCCCTTTCTATCGGGTTTTTGAAAAATTAATGCTGGTATCGTTGCTTTATTCGGCACTAACCTCTATCTTTGTGCATTATTTGAATAAAAGTAATGAAAAAGAACATATTAATAATTTTGCTGTCAGCTTTGCTACTGCCCTCATGCGGAGAATACAATAAATTACTGAAAAGTACTGATTATGAGTACAAGTATGAAGCTGCAAAGAATTACTTTGCCAAAGGGCAATATAACCGTGCTGCAACTTTGCTTAATGAGTTGATCGCCATTCTGAAAGGTACAGATAAAGCAGAAGAATCCCTGTATATGCTGGGAATGAGTTATTATAATCAGAAGGATTATCAGACTGCCGCACAAACGTTTATTCAGTACTACAACGTATATCCTCGTGGTATATATACAGAGTTGGCACGTTTCCATGCTGGAAAAGCTCTCTATCTTGACACTCCAGAACCCCGTTTGGATCAGTCTGGCACCTATACTGCCATACAGCAACTTCAGATGTTTATGGAGTATTTCCCGCAAAGTTCAAGAAAGGAAGAAGCCCAGAATATGATATTTGCCTTGCAAGATAAGCTGGTTATGAAGGAATATCTTTCAGCCAAGATGTATTACAATTTAGGCAATTATCTCGGAAATAACTATCTTTCATGCGTAATTACCGCACAAAATGCCCTTAAGGATTATCCTTATACCAACCTTCGTGAGGACTTGTCGATACTTATCTTACGTGCCAAATACGAAATGGCCATCAACAGTGTAGACGATAAAAAGCCCGAGCGCTATCGCGAAACGGTAGACGAGTATTATGCTTTCAAAAATGAGTTTCCCGAAAGCAAATATCTGAAAGATGCAGAACGCATTTTCCAAGAGTCAAGAAAAGTATTAGGTGAATAAAAAAACACCTATCAAATAATACAAAGAAATACGTGAATTTTAAATTAGATAAAAAGATTTATGGATTACAGAAAAACGAATGCTCCAACAACTACGGTAACCCGTGACATGATGGAATTGTGTGAGGATACCGGTAATGTGTATGAAACTGTTGCGATCATAGCCAAACGCGCTAATCAAATCAGCGTGGAGATCAAAAATGACCTTTCCAAGAAATTGGCCGAATTCGCTTCTTATAACGACAACTTGGAAGAAGTATTCGAAAATCGCGAACAGATTGAGATCTCCCGTTATTATGAGAAATTGCCTAAACCGACCTTGATAGCTACACAGGAATATATCGAGGGAAAGATTTATTATCGTAATCCGGCTAAGGAAAAAGAAAAATTACAGTAATGATACAGCGCATCCAATCCGTCTATCTGCTATTGGTGACGATTTTATTGGTCATGACGGCTTTTATGCCAATAGGGTATTTCATCGAAACGGACAATATTACGACTCATATCTTCAAGCCATTAGGCGTATCACTTGCGAATGGAGAGTTTCAATCCACATGGGGATTGTTCGGTATACTGATATTGAGTGCCATCATAGCTTTCGGCACTATATTCCTTTATCGTAACCGCATGCTGCAAATACGCATGACAATCTTCAGCAGCATCTTGCTGGTTGGCTTTTATATTGCCTTTCTGGTATTTATGTTTGTATTGAAAGAAGATTTAAATGCAGGCTTCCATTTAAAATGGGCCTTAAGCTTGCCCGTTATATGCATCATATTGAATTACCTTTCATTCCGTGCCATTTATCGGGACGAAGTAATGGTAAGAGCTGCAGATAGACTAAGATAAGAACAATTTTCAATTTTATAAAAGAGGCACGAATGTTGAAAAACAAATTCGTGCCTCTTTTTTTATTTTTTCAAGTCAAATAAATAGGTGATTTTAGCAGATATCACACCATGCGCCGAACGGGAAAAATAATCTTTCTTTGTACTATGATAGAAGTCCGATAATGCATAATAATAACGCCCTTCCAGCAGAAAATTCCCAATGCCTGTACGTATTTCAAGTCCAGCACCACCTGCAATACCATAGTCAAACTTATTTTCTACAGGCTTGTCATGCTGTTCTACCGTGATACCCGAATAATTATCCCAATTATCACTCATTGTATAGCTGTCACTCAAGAAAAAGCCAATTTGCGGACCAGCGTGAATAAAGAACTGCACCCCTCTTTGTTCTTTTCCGAAAGCCAGATGAGCCAGGAAAGGGATTTCCACATAATTCATCTTACGCGTATATTGCAGCTCCGGATAATCTTCGTAGAATTCATCCCAACCGTGCTGTGAGAAGTTTATTTCAATCTGTGCTCCACAAATCATCTTAAAATATCGCTCGGAAATATATCTGGCAGTGATTCCGCCTGTCATTCCCATCAGATTTTTCTGTCGTACGCTCGGCGAGAAAGTCACACTGTTCAGATTGACACCTCCGTTAATACCTATGGCAAAATTATGCCGTTGTTCACCGACCTGCGCATGTACAGGTACAGCACATGCCCCCATCAATAAGGTCGTACCGATTATTGTTTTCAGTTTCATCACACAATTCAATCAAAATCAAGTTTCACCAGCTCATAATTCTTTGTAAAACGGACAAAGAAAACTTTTTTGTTTACAAATCCTCCCCAATTGTTGACACGCTGGAATTTGAACCCTGTCTGTATAGGTGCAAAATCCATTCTTTGAAGATTATTCTCCAATTCGCTTCCGTAGCGTGCCAGTCCTTTAAGGAAAAAATAGCCTGTATCAAATCCTAACATTCCATATTTGGGATAACGCTCATCCATATCTTTTCCATACCAGCGCCGATAATTACGTGTGAAGTTCTTGGCTGCAGGGAACAGATCGTTCGTATAGAAAGAGGAATAAAAGTATGTATCCAACTCAAAGAATGATTCCAGATGATCCTTGGTATATGTCTGCCATTCCGGATAACCAAACATGTGAATGCTGAATTCCGGATTCTCGCGAACCAACAGAGTAAGTTGGGGCAAACATTTGATTAAAACCAGATTGCTTCCGGATGTCGGAATGAATATATTCTCCCGGCCAGCCTTAAGCGCACTTTTCAACGCTTCCACCGAAGCATCCTCATCCAGGGTAGCCATTGGAATAGAGCGGTTACGCAATTCATCTTTCAGGCCTTTGATGAAATCCGCCTTATCTTTGGTTTTACTGTTCGCCTCGATAAAGATTACGTTTGCATTGGGGAACTGACGGACAAAGTGATCATATACTTCCGAATACAGATAAGATTGGGGAGTATTAATCTGATAAATAGCCGGATTACGGAACACCGTATTGTCTTTCGAAGTAAACGGAATAACCAGACGGATATCATTTTTCTTCGCAAAATCAGCCAACGGCTTGATTTGCTGCTGTTGCAGCGGACCGAATATAATATCCATATTCTTCATTTCGTTTTTCGAAAGAATATCATTCAGCGAATTTACATTCGCTCCGGAATTATACGTATAAATGTCAATCGAAGTACCACTGCGTTTTAAGCTATCGACAGCCATCAAAAAGCCTTCGTAATACTCTACCATTCGGGCCGACTCGCTACGTGATGCAGCATCGGGCAAAAACGGAAGAATAACAGCAGCCTTAATCGTACTGATACGTTCCGCTTCCTTTTTGTTTTCACTGAACAGTTCGTTGTTGGTCGGTATCGTCTGTGGCTTTGCATTTCCGGTATTTGCAATTGTAGTAGGATAGGGGATGCACAAGAACGAACCCTTCTTTATCTTGTTTTTCCCTTTCAATTCCGGATTGGCTTCAATCAGTTCTGCCTCGGTAATGCCGTATTCCTTGCTGATGCTGTAAATGGTTTCTTTCCGTTTTACCTTATGCATATCACGGCAGCGAGATTGTACAGCAGCCGGAATCTCACTGGTAACATCAGCTGTTTTAGATGAATTATCAATATCCGAAACAACCGGAGTTTCGTCCGGAGCCGGAATCCGGATAACTTGTCCGATACGGAAATTTTCAGCACTCAGTCCCGGATTGGCATCGCAAATAGCTTTTGCAGAAACATTGTATTTCACTGTCAACCGATATAAAGTCTCACCGGCTTCAATGGTATGGAATGTTTCTTTCTGACTGCCTGTTGTGTTTCGTGGAATGCGTAACGTATGTCCTATATAGATTTTCTCATCGCTGCCAGGATTCATTTTTACAATATCAGCCTGGCTGACGCCATACATGCTGGCAATAGAATACAGACTTTGTCCTTTTTCAATAGTATGCAATATATAAGTCTGGTTTTCTTGTGCGTTTACTGTCAATCCGCAGATGCAGGCCAATAAAAACAAGCAGACACTCCGGTTAATCGTTCTCATCTATTACTAATTATATCGATAGTTACATTTAATATTTCCCAAACCTAATGCAAAGTTAAGAATATTATGTCATTTCAGCCAAAAGAATGAGTTAAGAAATAATATTCTACTTTCCAAAGCCGAAAAATAATCCATTTAAAATGATATTCGGATGGAAACGCTTATTTTTGCATGAAGTTTATAGCCGATTTAAACCCTATTTATCACATGCAAGAAGAATCTGAATATATCAATGTATATGGTGCCCGGGTGCATAACCTGAAAAATATTGATGCGGAAATTCCCCGAAACAGCCTGACGGTAATTACCGGACTTAGCGGAAGCGGTAAATCCTCACTGGCTTTCGATACGATTTTTGCTGAAGGACAACGTCGTTACATCGAAACGTTTTCGGCTTATGCACGCAACTTCTTAGGCAACTTGGAACGCCCCGATGTCGACAAAATTACCGGATTAAGCCCCGTAATATCCATTGAGCAGAAAACTACCAATAAAAATCCACGCTCCACTGTCGGAACAACAACCGAGATATACGATTACCTGCGCCTTCTCTATGCCCGTGCCGGTGATGCATATTCTTACCTGTCGGGAGAGAAGATGGTAAAGTACACCGAAGAGCAGATTCTGGACCTGATATTGAAAGATTACAAAGGAAAGAAAATATACATTCTTTCTCCGCTGGTACGCAACCGGAAAGGACATTATAAAGAATTGTTCGAACAGATCCGCAAAAAGGGCTATCTGTATGTACGGGTCGACCAAAAAATCTGTGAAGCCCTTCCAGGCATGAAACTGGACCGTTATAAGAATCACGATATAGAAGTTGTCATAGATAAACTGATTGTTTCAGAAAAGGATGATAACCGTCTGAAAAGCAGCGTATCTACAGCGATGAAGCAAGGCGATGGACTGATCATGGTTTTGGATGCTGACAACGAAACGGTCCGCCATTACAGCAAGCGCCTGATGTGTCCTGTCACAGGGCTCTCTTACCGTGACCCGGCACCGCATAATTTCTCTTTCAACTCCCCTCAAGGAGCTTGCCCCAAATGTAAGGGATTGGGCGTCATCAGCCAGATAGATATTGACAAAGTAATCCCCAACCGCGAACTGTCCATTTACGAAGGAGCTTTAGCTCCCGTAGGGAAATACAAGAACAGTATGATATTCTGGCAAATAGATGCCTTGCTGGAGAAATACGAAGCTAACCTGAAAACTCCTGCAAAAGATTTGCCGGACGAAGCCATCGAAGAGATTCTTTACGGTTCCGACGAACGCATAAAAATAAAAAGCTCATTGATCGGTACATCTTCTGACTATTTTGTAACGTTTGAAGGGGTTGTAAAATACATCCAGATGTTGCAGGAAAAAGATTCCTCTGCCACAGCCCAGAAATGGGCCGAACAGTTTGCCAAGACTGCCGTCTGCCCCGAATGTCAGGGAGCCAAACTGAACAAGGAAGCTCTTTCGTTCCGCATCCACGACAAGAACATCTACGAACTTTCCAGCATGGATATCAAGGATTTGTACGAATGGTTACAGAATGTAGATCCATACCTGGACAGTAAGCAAAAACAGATTGCAGCCGAAATCCTGAAAGAAATACGGACACGGCTCAAATTCCTGTTGGATGTAGGTCTCGACTATCTGTCCCTGAACCGCAGTGCCGTCAGCCTTTCCGGAGGTGAAAGCCAGCGTATTAGACTGGCCACTCAGATAGGTTCGCAGCTGGTCAATGTCCTCTACATCTTGGACGAACCCAGTATCGGACTTCATCAGCGCGACAACCAGCGCCTGATACATTCATTAAAGGAACTGCGCGATTTAGGCAATACAGTCATTGTCGTCGAACACGACAAAGACATGATGCTGGCTGCCGACTATGTCATCGACATGGGTCCCAAAGCCGGCCGTCTGGGCGGAGAAGTCGTTTTTGCCGGTACACCACAGGAGATGCTACGTACCCACACCCTGACTTCTCGTTACCTCAACGGCGAATGTGCCATCGAGGTACCTGCCGAGCGCCGCAAAGGCAACGGACACAGCATCTGGCTGCGTGGCGCCAAAGGCAATAACCTGAAAAACATTGATGTAGAATTTCCTTTAGGCAAGCTGATCTGCATAACAGGCGTGTCCGGAAGTGGAAAATCTACTTTGATTAACGAAACATTGCAGCCCATTCTGTCGCAGAAGTTCTACCGCTCACTGCAAGACCCGCTGGCATACGACAGCATCGAAGGTCTGGAGTATATCGACAAGGTTGTCAATGTAGACCAGTCGCCATTAGGACGTACCCCACGTTCCAACCCAGCCACATACACCGGCGTATTTTCCGACATCCGCAACCTGTTTGTAGGCCTGCCCGAAGCCAAGATCCGTGGTTACAAGCCCGGCCGTTTCTCGTTCAACGTCAGCGGAGGACGCTGCGAAGCCTGTCAGGGAAACGGATACAAGACCATCGAAATGAATTTCCTGCCAGACGTATACGTACCCTGCGAAGTATGCCACGGTAAACGTTACAATCGGGAGACACTCGAAGTACGTTTCAAAGGAAAATCCATCGCCGACGTTCTGGACATGACCATCAACCGCGCAGTCGAATTCTTTGAGAACGTTCCGCAAATACTGAACAAGATAAAAGTAATACAGGAGGTCGGATTGGGCTATATCAAGCTGGGACAATCGTCTACAACCCTGTCCGGTGGCGAAAGCCAGCGCGTCAAGCTGGCGACGGAACTGTCCAAACGCGATACGGGTAAAACCCTGTATATTCTGGACGAACCGACTACCGGTCTGCACTTCGAAGACATCCGCGTACTGATGAACGTGCTGAACAGACTTGTCGACAAAGGCAATACGGTCATTGTCATCGAGCACAATCTGGATGTTATCAAGATGGCCGATTATATTATCGACATGGGTCCCGAAGGAGGGAAGGGGGGAGGCCAGGTCCTGTCTTGTGGCACTCCGGAAGAAGTGGCCGACAGCCCTAAAGGATTCACGCCCCGATTCCTCAAGGAAGAGTTGGAACTGGTAAAGAAACAGAAATAAGATTTCCCGCCGGTGTTCAATTTATGATAAATATAACTCAACTTTGATTTCGTCGATTTTCTATTCGTAAGCTCAAGTTGCAGTTAACGAATTCACAAGTTGACGAATAAACAAGGCGTTTGCAGCAAGCCGTCTCAAGCGGCACTTCATCAAACAGGGCATTCCGAGCCTTGCAAACCTGTTGGCTGAAGCCTTGTAAACTAATAAGTTGAGCATTTGCAAAACGTAAAAATATAACATAAAGGATAAAACGAAATGAAAATCAATAAGACCAATGCCGCAAGGCTACTAGACAAGGCTAAAATAGCCTACGAATTAATTCCTTACGAAGTGGACGAAGCAGATCTCAGCGCCGTCCATGTGGCAGCCAGCCTGGGCGAAGACATCAATTGTGTATTCAAGACCCTGGTGCTCCATGGCGACAAGTCCGGTTACTTTGTCTGCGTCATTCCCGGCGAAAATGAAGTCGACCTGAAACTGGCCGCCAAAGTATCGGGCAATAAAAAGTGCGACCTGATACCGGTCAAAGAACTGCTTCCACTGACTGGCTACATACGCGGCGGCTGTTCTCCCATCGGTATGAAAAAACAATTTCCTACCTACATTCACGAAACATGTATGCAGCATCCATACATTTATATCAGTGCCGGTGTCCGTGGCCTGCAGCTGAAGCTGGCTCCACAGGACCTTATCAAGGAAGTACGGGCAGAAGTCTGTACACTGTTCTGATATTCATGTACAATGAAAAGTATTCCGATTGTCCAGGCACCTTCTATTGGCATTAACTTCTACAAGCCTTACTGACAATTTGTTCCTATCAAGGGTATGCAAGCCATATAAATCTTGCATACCCTTTCTATTTTTCAGCTTATTTTAGTGTATTATCTCACCAAAAAGTATATATTTGCAACTATTATTATTTGAAAAACATATTTAGTCACTATTTAAAAAATTAATTCTATGTTCAACAAACATCCTAAGGGTCTGATTCCTGCGGCACTTTCAAACATGGGTGAGCGTTTCGGCTACTACATCATGAATGCCGTACTAGTATTATTCCTTTGTTCTAAATTCGGTATCAGCGAAGAAAAAAGTACACTGATTTATTCATTCTTTTATGCCGGCATTTACCTTTTAAGCCTCATTGGCGGTTACATAGCCGACAAAAAACAAAATTATAAAGGCACAATCATGGCCGGTCTTGTCATTATGGCTGTCGGCTACATCGTTCTTTCATTCCCCATTACTGCAAATTCAGGAAACATCACCTGGTTACTGACACTGACTTGTGCTGCCCTTTTCCTCATCGCATTCGGTAACGGTCTGTTCAAGGGCAACCTCCAGGCCATCGTAGGTCAGATGTACGACGACCTGGAAGCAGAAGCCGCCAAGAAAGGCGAAAAAGAACTGAAGATTGCCAAAAGCAAGCGCGATTCCGGTTTCCAGATCTTCTACGTATTCATCAACATCGGTGGTCTTATCGCTCCGTTCGTAGCTCCGCTTCTGCGTAGCTGGTGGCTGAACGCACACAACATGGTTTACAACGCCAGCCTTCCTGCCCTGTGCCACGAATATATCGAAAAGGCAGAGCAGATGTCAGCCGAAGCACTGGGCAACCTCTACCAGCTGATGGCACAATGTGTAGGCGATACCGCCAATATGGCTGATTCATGTGCTCAGTATCTCCAGATTTTCAATGAAGGTATCCACTATTCGTTCCTGGCATCGGTAGCGGCCATGTTCATTTCACTGATTATCTTCCTCGTAACCAAGAAGCAATTCCCCAATCCGGGAAAGAAAGAGGCTGTTGCCGCCGTTCAGTATTCCGAAGAAGAAAAACAGGCGATGGCAAAGGAAATCAAACAACGCCTTTATGCTCTGTTCGCAGTGCTGGGAGTCGTTATATTCTTCTGGTTCTCATTCCACCAGAACGGAACATCTCTCTCGCTGTTTGCCCGCGACTTTGTTAATACCACTACCATTGCTCCCGAAATATGGCAGGCTGTCAATCCGTTCTTTGTTATTACGCTGACTCCGATCATCATGATGATTTTCGGATCTATGGCTCGCAAAGGCAAAGAAATATCCACTCCCCGCAAGATTGCCATCGGTATGCTGATTGCAGGACTTGCTTACCTGTTCCTTTCCGTATACTCCTTCTCGCAAGGTTATCCGTCTGCAACCGAGTTCCGCGAGCTCCCCATCGACCAGCAAGTGAAAGCCGGAGCATGGGTATTGATCGTTCTCTATTTCCTTCTTACCGTTGCCGAACTCTTCATCTCGCCGCTCGGACTCTCGTTCGTGTCCAAAGTTGCTCCCAAACATCTTCTCGGTCTCTGCCAAGGACTCTGGCTGGGTGCTACGGCTGTCGGTAACCTCTTGCTGTGGATTGGTCCGCTTATGTACAATGCCATCCCCATCGGTTATTGCTGGGCCATATTCCTGATCGTTTGTCTTATCTCCATGGGAGTCATGCTCGCTATGGTGAAATGGCTCGAAAGAGTAGCTAAGTAACAACAACGTTCCTAACATAAGAAGAAGGCAGCTGAATCACAAGAAATCAGCTGCCTTCTTTTATTTTTCGCCTGTCAGCTTTTCTCCTTGCCAACTTTGTGCATATTCTGCATACACTATCCCGTATTTTTTTCCCAGTTAGGAAAAAATATCTTCCCAGTTAGAAAAAAATTTTTTCCTAACTGGGAAAAAATTACCCCTCTTGCTATCATCGTACCCCATCTGTACTTGTATGTATTTCTTCTTACCTCACAATCGGCTTCTGCACTGCTATTCCAGTATCTTTCAAGCCTACAGTATAGAACATACACCACTTCTCGAATCGTTAATATAGTATAATTATATAGTATTATGTAATACAAGGTACCTATATAATACATATATTTGTGCTATACAAAACAATTAACCATGAATGTAGACAACGTAAAATCGCAAATGCGGAAGGGAATGCTGGAATACTGCATCATGCTTCTGCTGCACAAAGAACCGGCCTATGCTTCAGACATCATATCGAAACTGAAAGAAGCCCGGTTGATAGTAGTGGAGGGAACACTATATCCACTGCTGACCCGCCTGAAAAACGACGGTCTGCTTAGTTACGAATGGGTTGAATCGACGCAAGGGCCACCACGCAAATATTATCGGCTGACAGAAAAGGGAGAGACTTTTCTCGGTGAGCTGGAAGTGTCGTGGCGGGAACTGAACGAAACCGTCAATCACATAGCCAACCGATAAGCCCAGTCCTCAACTCTTTTATGCAGGACTACCCAACGAACAATAAACGAATTAACAAATAAACAGAAGAACACAATGAAAAAGACTTTAACTGTAAATTTAGGAGGAACCGTGTTCAACATAGACGAAGACGCTTATCGTCTTCTCGACAACTATCTCAATAATCTGAAGCTGCATTTTCGCAAACATTCAAGTGCCGAAGAAATTGTAGACGACATCGAGCTACGCATCTCCGAACTGTTTGCCGAAAAATTGCAGACTGGTGCCCAGGTCATCACCATAACCGATGTAGAGGAAGTCATAGCACGCATGGGAAAACCGGAAGATATGGATACAGACACCGAACCGTCTTCGGACGAAAATACGAAAACAACCGGACATCGCCGTTTCTTCCGCAATCCGGACGACAAGATGCTGGGTGGCGTCATCAGTGGTGCGGCAGCCTATTTTGGCCTTAATGTCACCACGCTTCGTCTGGCAATGGTCTTTCTGCTGATTTTCTCTTTCAAAATACTGATACCGCTCTACATCATTTGCTGGATTATTGTTCCCGAAGCCCGGACTGCTGCCGAGAAACTGAGTATGCGTGGCGAAGCCGTCACTGTAGAGAACATCGGCAAAACTGTCACCGACGGATTCGAAAAGGTAGGAAATGGGGTAAACGAATACATCCGGTCGGACAAGCCACGCTCTTTTCTTGCATCGTTGGGCAATGCCATAGTCACCGTTGTCGGATGGATATTGAAAATGGGACTAATTGCTATTGCCGTTATCTGCAGCCCTGTACTCTTTATCTTTGCCGTCGTCTTTGTTGCGTTGCTTTTCATGGCTATCGTTATCGGCATTGGCGGGGGAGCAGCATTGCTGTCTCTGTTTCCTACCACCGATATCATATTGCCCATCTCGCCAATGTCAACTATTGTCATGTACATTGCAGGTACCCTGATGCTGGGCATCCCTTTGCTGGGCATTGTTTATGGCGTTTGCCGCTCTATGCTCAAGTGGCAGGCCATGGCTACTGGATTAAAATGGACACTGTTGATTCTTTGGGTGGTTAGTACCGCCATATTTGCCATCAGCTTCACAATGAACGGGTTCGACCTTCCAGATCTGCTGATCCATATATAATCTCAGCTTCCCTCTGTTTTTTGTGTCCAGCCTGCATGTCTTTCGGATAAAAAAGTGGGACGTATCTCGCCCCGACAGGTACGAAAAGCATACAGGCTGGACACAATGTTATACCAACGAAGATTTTTGTTACCCAATCAAAGATACAGACACAACGATATTACATAAAAGCAATAATTTGTAACATTATTCATTTGAACTATCCGACTTTATTCTTATTTTTGCTTTGTTAATCTGAGAAACATTTACTGACTCCTTCCAGGAGCGACACGATGCTGTGGCGGTACGAACTGCCCGATTTGTTGCTGCAAAACGGCTGGGGCACCAAAGGACAGGGCAAAGATGAAATAGGACTCTTCCCGATGTTTTGCCGAAGTTTTTCGGATACATTGTATGTATGGGGTTACACGCCTGTCACGATAAAAGCAATGGTCGCCGACGGACAGGCGATGAAGGCAGCCCGCGCACTTCTTCTGCCGCAATACGACAATTTCAACCAGATGCACATTCTGCGCGACTCTTTGCTGGTTTACAGCACCGTTTCTACCGATTATACGATCAAAAAGATAAATCTGGTAACCGGAAAGCCAAACGGGCAGATAACGATGGAACGCGATGAGCATGGCGAAACTTTCTTTGACAGCCATCGCGGAATCATGTCTGCCAACGATGACTTTATAGTCTATGCATATAGCTATAAGAAACAGATAGACCTATACCGGGTTTCGGACATGACGTTATATAAGCGTCTGGTAGACAAAGACGTGAAGTCTGAAATCCGCATGGGCAACATGCAGCATACCGTACAGCGCTATCTGAACGTCATGGCAGGCCGGAAGTACATTTATGCCTTGTACGACCGGCAGGAGAATGGTTGCTGCCTGGAAGTATTGGATTATGAGGGCAGGGGAGTAGCCCAATACAGTTTCGATGTAGCTCCCTTCCTGTTCGATGTAGATGAGGAAAACAATATGCTCTATGGATTCAATGGAAACTATGAGAACTATTTTATCCGATATAAGTTGCTTTTTGATTAAAATAAAAAAGAATGAATACACGAATCTTGCTTTTAGGTTTTGTCCTTATCGGAATGGTGGCCTGCAAGCCATCGGCTTCTTCCCCGGATACGGAAGGGAAGACAATCACCGTAGCGGACAGTCGTATCTTGGAAAAAGTGGATCTTTATGAGTTAGTGGACAGTGTCAGCTATGTTCCGCTGGAAACTTCCGACCGGATATTGCTTGGCGATGTCCTCTGTGCGAAGCGGGCGGGCGACTACTATTTTGTACAGGACACCAAAGGTCTGTTTGCCTTTGATGCCCACGGACGGTTTGTCAGCGAAATAGGGTACCGTGGACAAGGTCCCGAAGAGTATTACAATTTGGATTGTTTCTATCTGGACAGTGGGCGGCGGCTGGCATGTATCGTCAGTAACGTCCAAAAGAAGATATTCCGTTATACGTTTGATGGGAAGTTCCATTCAACGTTGTCGCTGGAGGATGACGATGCCAATATCGTCTTTGCAATGACATGCGACGAAGGCGAACACCTGTTGGCCCATTATCCGCTTCCCAACGATGCAAAAGTTACAGATCGGGAATATGCCATGCTTTCCTGTCAAGGTGACAAGCTGACGGCTGCCAAGTTGCTGGATGCCCCGAAGGTGCATAGCGGCGTCACCATTCATCCGCTGCTGTATGAGCCGATGGCTTCGTTCCGTAACCGACCGCTTTTTATTTCGGCTTTCTCCAACCGAGTTTACACCCTGAAGGAAGGACGTGCCACTGTGGAATATGTGATAGACCTGCCCGGAATCATGGCGGATGATGATTTTTGGGAGAAACACGCGAACATGGAGCTGTTCCTACTGCGCGAGGCGATGCGGCAGCAGCACGTCGGCATGGGGATTACGGCGATCGAAGCGACCGACGATTACCTGTTCCTTGTCATCAACTACGGAAAGACCTTGGTATGGGACGGAACGACAGGATGGCTGATAAACAGCGTCTATGATTCCAATTCCGGACTTCTCTCCATCTTGTTCGACGGAGTGTCGGATAGTCACCTTGGTGTCCTTTCGGCCGAGTTCCTATACCAGAACAAAGAACGCATCAAGGCCGGCAACCACCCGCAGTTGGCGTCTGTTGCCGAACGGATAGGCGAGGAGGACAATCCGGTGTTGTACCGTTATCATTTCAAAAAATCGATAGAATAAGAGGAGTTAGAAGGAGTTATCGCCCGCTATGGCGAAGTGAGAAGGGGGAATGAAGACTATACCTATCATTCTGAGCGGCAGAGAAGCATCTCTGCAAACATAACAAATGGGAGATGCTTCACTATGTTCAGCATGACAGGAGAAGAGGATGATGAGATGTTTCTGCAATTCGTCAACCATTAACCATTGTAAAATTATCGGTTTAACTCTTGAACTTCTTAACTACCAAGCAGAATTTTACTTGTTCAAATTCTTAAAATAAAGAAATATGAGTATTATTTCCTTATGCTCTTCCCACCGGACTTTCGCCTTACCGGCGTTTCTGTCCCGACTGTCTGGCGGTTTGTCCGCTGTGTTTGTCCTTTTGTGGCTCGCCGTTTGTTCCCGTCCTCTTCGCGAGGGGGTGACTGTCTACGACGATTTCCCGCAGAAGGCGGAATATGCAACGCCGCTGCTTCTCGGAACTACTGTGTCAATGTTTTTTGCTGACAAACAGTCAGATTTAATTGGAGCCAAAGAATATCAACAGCGATGAACTGATGGCAAGATTTAAATAAAATACTCAGCAACGAAATAAAAATTATCTTTAATGAATTCCAATTTCAATATGAAGAAAAAAAAATTCAGATCAATAACAATTTATTTGCTTACAGGGGCAGTGCTAGCCGTAATGGTTGGCTATATGCGTACTTCATACAGACATAAAACGTATCAGTTGAAAGCAGGAGAAATCTTGACGAAAGCTTTGCAGCAGGAGATGCTTTCGCGTGATACGGCCAACCATTTGTTCAGCAGCAATCTCACGGAATCCTTGAATGAAGAATTACCCGATACGGTGCGAGGAAGAATACGTTCCATCCATGGCATACAATCTTACGTTGTCCCTCGGACAAAATACTATGATAATATCAGTGCAAGTAAATTTGTCCGCGACATACATTCTTATTTAATTTTGGAATCGGTGTTAAAAGCAGATTCTTTATATAAAAGTTGGTCTCGATTATTGTCCGATTCGTCGGTTTGCAATCATAATATTGGTTTGCGACTGAAGCAACCTTTATCTGAAACTACCAGTTATGTTCCGGATTCTATTACGGTAACACGTTACGACAGCCTGTGTACCCGGTATATAGGCAGTTATTGCGAAGCAGAAATAACGGCTTTTTCCGATATTTCCTGGTACGATTTGTTGGAATGGACAGATTGGGGATTAATATTCTTGGCAGGAGGGGGAGTTCCATGCCTTTGCTTGTTCTTTGTCCGTCTGAGAAAGTTGTATAAATCTTTATCAGCTCTCCGAAAAACAAAAACGAAAATTCAGGAAGAGGGCGTAAAACCCCGAACGCGAAGTAAAAACAATCGGCTTTACAATTTGGGTATGGAAATCTATTTTGACGCTGAGCAAAACGTACTCTGTAATGAGAATAACAAGACGATTGCTACCCTGTCTGCAACCATGTCTAATTTGTTAGAATGTTTTCTTAAAGCTCCTCATCACACTTTGTCTAAACATGACATTTACCTGGCTATCGGAAAAGAGCTTGAAACCTACTCTTTGGATAGTTTTTATAAGATGATAGGACGCCTTCGGGATAAACTCGAAAGCATATCGCCTGCTACTATATCTAATGATAGAAATGGCTCTTATCAGCTTGTCCTGCCTTCTTCGATAGACAAACAGAAAAAAATGAATCATTCGGATGAAAACGCCAACTGACATCAACTGACATTTTCGATTTTTAATATTATGATAAACAGATATTTATGATTAATGTCAGTTGATGTCAGTTGAAATGAAGGTTTATTTCGGTTGTATTTTTTTAATTTTATCGGCAAATTGAAATTCAGGCTATTTACTTGGGAAAGCTATACAATAAATTACGTCTGATTCCTTCCATTTTATTCGTATTTATCGAATATTTTTCGATTTGGTGAGGATCTTTGAGGTTTGGTGAGAGCATGGTGAGGTTTGGTGAGCAGGTCTATGGAAGAAACGAATAGTGATCCAATTTTATAAAAGGTCATTTTTATAATGCTGGATTTCAACGATTTATATATTTGTTAGAAATGGTGAGTTGTAATTTTGCATATTGGAATTATGATTTTGTATTTTTGAGAGATTACAATGAAATGAGTTATGCTTTTCTACATGATTACTCAACTTTGACTTCGTCGATTTTCAATCCGTAAGTTCAAGTTACAGTTGACAAGTAACAAGTTGACAAGGCATTTGTAGAAAGCCGTTTCTGGTGATACTTTATTAAACAGGGCATTCCAGCCCTTGTTGCCTTGTTGACTGAAGACTTGTCAACTACTAAGTTGATCACCTGCGAAACTTAAATATGTTTTATTTAAAAAGGTATGAATATGTTTAATATATGAAAATGAATTTAGAACTTTTATTTATAGGAATCTGTATCTTTCGGCACCCTATAATGTGTGGAAGACAAATTCCATCAGTATGAATATTTGAATGGAAAGATGAATACGAAAAAAAATCTTTTAAAGGTTACTCTTCTAACAGCCGCTGCGGCAATGGCAGTTTATGGCGTTTATGCTCATTAGACAAAGGAAATGATGTCAGGGATGTTATGAAGAAGAATTTGGAAACGTTGACATAAAGTGAAAATGGTAGCTATTGTCGTACGAATGAAGACTATACGGCAATCTGTAACTATTGTAATAAAGAAGTAATCTGCCCTTGTAGATTTTGAATTTAGTATTTAATAATTAAAAAATAAGAAGAATATGAGAACACTATTTTCACTTCTGTTTTGCTGTCTGTTGGGAGCTTGTAATGGAAAAAAAGAGCAGGTAAAGGATATCTGTGAACTGAAAGCTACGGGAGAAGTGAAATCCTTTGAACTTGACAGCGATGTGCGATACAATGCATTCTACTTATATACGTTTTCTGACGAAACAGGTAAAGACTATTTGTCTTTTTTGAATTACCGCACCAATCAGCTTCTTTTTTATGACTGGAAAACAGCCCGTTTTCTTTCAAAAGTAGAGTTGGATGCGGATGGACCGAATGGGGTAGCACAGGTTTCCGGTTACTATGCCAAGGATTTTAACCATCTGTACGTTTCCAGCTATGCCTATAGCGGGTTGATAAGAGTAGATACAACAGGAAGAATTGTTCAGAAAATACCTTATGGTACCACCGCCAAAGGATATAAGGTACTACCGTCTTATACCCCTTCCTCACATCCTTACATCGCTCCTGTTTTTCTTGAAGGGAAGCTGTATATCACTCAGCCGGATATTCCTCGTTTCCATTCTGTGGACGATACTCCTCTCACGGTGCGGATTGATACGACACAGCAGGTTTGCGAAGAGTTGCCTTTGACCTATTCCTTGCTGACTTCTGAAGAGAAAAAGAAAAGTGCCAATAATTCGCAGTTTAGCCGCATTTTCGACGGAAAAAACTTTGTTTATTCCTTTTACGTAAGTGAAGATATTGTTGTGGCTTCTGCCGACCATTCCACTATCAAACGAATAAAAGCAGCCAGCCGCTATATTTCTTCTGCCACCGAAGAACAGAAAGATTCGGAAGCAGGTCCTCGTCTTTATCTGGAACTGGCACGTTATGGTGATCTGATTTATGACCCATATAGGAAAATCTATTACCGTTTTGCCTATCCTAAGGTTGATTTAGACAGGAATATGAATTGGTGGGGTAAGGCCGTTTATGGCAGGAAGAAGTTCTCCGTCCTGATTCTGGACAAAGATTTTCAAGTAATAGGCGAGACTCTTTTTCCCGAAGGCATTTACAATTCCTTTGTATTTCTTGTAAACAAAGACGGTCTGTACATAAGCCGTGATTATCAGGTAGGAATGGGTAACCAGTCAGATGATTATATGACTTTCGAACGGTTCGAACTGGTTTCGAAGAAATAAAAAAACGCAACCGAATGAGAGTCATAATAAAGAAATGAAATGGCAATAACAGTGAAATTATGAAAATAGTATTTTATATCATTCTTTGTATCTCTATATTCTCGTGTACTTCTACTAAGAATAATTCAGATTTTGTAGATTTGTCGGAATCGACAATTTTACAATCTCCTGAAACAATATTAAGATTTGAAGACAAATATCCGGTGAGTATAAAAATAGTTGATTCATTACTTTTCGTAATCAACGTAAAAGCAGATACATGCATTGATGTTTATAATATTGATACGAGGCAAAAAATAAAATCTTTAGGCTCTGTAGGATATGGAGCTGATGACTTGATTAACCCTACTTTTATTTTATCAGTAGATGTGGATAGGGTTTTATTGGATGAAGGAAATCTTAAAAAAATAGTGGAAATAGAAAAAGATGATAATGATGCTTTGCTATTAAAAGAATATATTCCGTATCCGGATTCTATATTTATAAGTAGTGAAACGAATTTATCTAAAAATTATATTGTAGGTAGGAAGATTGATGCCACTAATCCCAATATGTTCTTTGTGTACAATAGGAACACCGGAAAAACCTTGAAAGCAAAATGCCCTATTACTTTAAATGAATCTGTATCAGACTATAACTATACCTTTGCATCAATAGTTGCATTAAACGAACAACAAAACCGTATTCTTGTAGGAATGTATTTTTTTGATTTGATTCATGTCTATGATTTGGAAGGAAAACACATCCAGACATTCAAATTTTCAGAAAAATGTATTCCCGATGTGAATAAAAATACGAAGATGTTGGCATTAGATAATGGCTATTCAGGCTTTACCAGATGTTTTCCTACAGAAAAGTATTGTTATTTGTTACGTATGATTGTTAGCCCAATGGCAGAGAAGACAGAAAGTATGTTGATCCAGACGGATTGGAATGGCAATATGATAAATTCTTATCGTTTTGTTGATAATGTATCGGGACAATTTTATATAGATGAAAATGCCCACAAAGTATATATTATACGAAACGAGTGGGATGCAGACATAAATGAGGAAGTATTTGATATCGTATCTTTCAATCTGAAATAACCCTAATATTGTTCGTACTTTAAAATATAAGTTTGAAAAATATAATTATCCTGTTAGGTATAGGTACTGATAAGATAATAAGTTTAATAAATTGAATCGTTTTCTATAAAGATCATTTAATATTATAAGTTACTATGAATAGATTAAGCATGTTTGCATATGGATTTATTGTTTTTTGTTTTGTATTCTGTTCACCAAAACATAATAAAAGTTCGGAAACCAATCATTCTGACTTAGAAGGACTACAGATCAAAAAGCATATATTGCCCGAGGCCGATATCTTGAATTTGAAGTCATATTATTTATCTGATTACTACCAAGATACTACAGAATGGTTATATGGCTATAATTTTAAGTTACATGCACTGGATTGTTTCAATTTACGGAACGGGAAAGCTACTCAGTTATCCTTTTACACAGAAGGACACTCGGCTGTCATCAGTCCTATTACAGGCTTAATGGTTTGTTCCCCCGACTCTATTTGGGTAGTGGATGCTACTCAAAGTGCTCTATTGCTGGATGGTGATGGCGAATTGTTGAGAAAGGTAAAACTCTCATCAAACTTACCTTCCGGCCAGTCTGTGATGGTGGAACGTAATTATGCGACTTCTACAACGGATTTGTACTACGACAAGGTTCGTCATTCTTTACTCTTTGGCATAAGAAACGCATCCACGCATCCTGTATCATTTGGGGTACGTGAAGTCTTTCTATCTGACTCAATTCCTCCTGTGACCTATGCCCTTCAGCCATCGGTAGAGATACCAGACATAGGAAATGGTGATTATGCCAATATGAATCGTCCGAACATTACCTTTACATCTGATAAAATCTTGTATAATTATCCTGTAGAATCTCATGTGTATGTTATGGATCGGA
>NZ_FR883056.1:30881-33840 GCF_000435115.1 Bacteroides sp. CAG:633
TCGGAAGAGTGGAAAAACTGAGATCCACGAAGCGTATAGCCGTTTCTGCAAAAACAAAGCGGATAAGTGTGAGTCAAAGGAAGATTATACGAAATGGGAGAAACACGGAGTGGTAAATCCTCATTTTTATGAAGTGGGCTATTTGCCCGCACGTGATATGTACATTAGGCTGCATGTAGGCGAAGAAGAATACAATACATCAAAAAAGCTGAATGACATACTGGCCGGTAGGAAGTTATATCTGACCGTATTCGATAATCAGTTTAATATTTTAGGTGAGAGCGAACTGGCTACAAAACGTTATAGTTTGTTGACCGGTTGGTGCATGACATCGGATGCGCTTTTGCTATATGTTGACAATCCTTTATCAAGTGAGAACAAGGAAGAAAATTTTGAATACGATGAGTTAAGATGGTAAGAAAGTAGGATATGTAATATCTTCAAGACTAATTGGGATTTGATCTTATCTTTTTATAAATCATGAAGAAAAATTGCTTTCTTTGTTTGATGGGAACACAAATAATAGTTTAATCCATATAATGAATTATTAATCGATATTTATTATGAGAAATGTATTTTTAGTTTTGTCGGCACTGTTGTTGTTCGTTTCATGTCAAAAAGAGAAATCTGCAGGTGAGAGCTACGAAACGATTGTTGTCGATTTGGAGCAAAGAAAGACGGTACAGGAAGAAGCTGCTTTTTCTGATTTCTCACCGCTTCTGTTGGAAGTCACGGACGAGTCGATGCTGGGTTATATTGCCAAGGTTGTTTGCAGTGGCGATCGGCTTTATGTGCTGTCCATGATGGAACCAACTGTGTTTATTTTCGATAAATCAGGGAAGTTCAGATCGAAATTAGCAAAAGGACAGGGACCTGGCGAGGTAATTTTTGTATCGGATGCTACCGTTTACAATGATACCCTGTTCGTTTTGGACAACTATCGCAGTATCAAAGCCTACGATTTGGACGGGCATTTCCTTGGAGAGAAAATGAAAATAGAGGGGCCTTACTTTTCAATACACTTTACCCCAGAAGGTTTATACCTGCTGGATCCCAATATTAATCGACGTTCGGAGCATAATCTGCATGTTCTGACCAATACGGGTAAAGAAGAATTGTATTTACCTAAGAACAAATGGTTACAGGAAGTGAGTATAGCTTCCTATTATGCGATGCGGGACCGCTATATAGTATGGCCTCTTTCGGACAAAGTGTATCGCATCGAAGAAAAGACGGGAAGGGTATATCCGGTTTATTGGATTGACTTTAAAGGGAAATGGATTGAAGCACAGGAGTTCAAGGAAAGTGTGAAAAATGATGATATGAACCATTATGTCCGTTGGTTAAAAGATGTGATGGATATGCCGGACGGCGGCCTTTTCTTTGGATTTAAATACGACAGGGACTATTACGTCAAATACCGTGATGGCGAATGCCGTTTGTATGCTCATTTGCTGAAGGACTGCCCCAATCCGGAAATGAATGCAGCAGCAGTAGGGGCGTACCAAGGAAGTCTGATTTATGTTTATGCTCCGGAGGCATTACAAAAATACAAAGAAGAACATCCTCAAAGTAAGTTGGCTACTTTTGAATGGTTGAATCAGAGTGCCGAAAATCTGAATCCGGTATTGTTCTTCGTCCCAGTGGGAGATAAATAGAATCCTGACAGGGATTAGGTATCTTCAGATACTTTTGTTTTGACACACCTTCAATGTTTTAAATTCGTGTGTATGGCTGTCTATAAATAATATGAGATAAACGATTAATTAAAGGATAGAGTGAAAATATACTATGAGAATGATGCAACGCAACATTTTTACATTATTAATGGCGGTCGGGATGCTATGTTCTTGCAGTAGGCAGGAGACGACCGAGGTATATACATCTTTCGATGTGACAGATACATTGGTGGCAGACGTACACCGGATTCCTCCGGTCATGCTGTATCCGAGGAGTATGTTTCTGGCAGACTCCTGCCTGGTGGTGTTCAACGACAAGATGGATACTTGTTTTCAGGTGTTCGACAAAGCCGGACTCAGGTATCTGTACAGCTTCGGGGTACGGGGCGAGGGGCCGTCCGATTTCCGTATGCCATCCAACCAGCTTGTGGGAGAGCGTTTCGGCCGGACTTACGTATTGGATGTCAACGAAGTGAAGGGCATCTCACTGGCCGGTGGAAAAGCGGTCGTGACTGCCTGCAAACTCCCGGTACAACGCAGTTATTACAACGGTTTGCTGATGTTGGCAGACTCGGCTTATGTGTGTGAAACCGACTTTGAAGAGGAGAAAGAGTACCTCTTTATCCGTCCGGACGGCACTGCCGAGCAGCAGGTCGATTATCCGGAAACGCCCGACCGTTTCGGTTCTGTACTGGCTCGCAACCAGGCGTATGGACGTATTGCCGCCGCCCATCCTTCAGGCGAGCGCTTTGCCTCGTTCTATACTTCGGACCGCCGTTTCCGCATCATAGACAAGGCCGGTCGTCTGCTTCGGGATGTCACATTGGATATAGCTCCTAAAGACGACCGCATTCCGGTCGAGCCGGACAAACGGAGAATCTATCCTTTGGCCGTCTGCGCAACGGAACAATACATTTATACGCTGAACCTTGACATGACACCCGAAGAGATCAGAGAACAGAAGTCTTATCCGTCCGTCCAGATATTCTCGTGGGAGGGCAAGCCCCTGAAGCGGCTGTATCTGAACCGCATGATCAGTTCGTTTGCCATTGACGAAAAGGAACAGACCATTTATGGCGTGTTTGCCGAAAATGAAGACGAGATTTATACGTTCGACATGTAGCAGGTTACGCAAAGAAACATTGAAAAAATAGAAACGTGGGTATGGATATGAAATCTTATTTGTATGGGTTGTTGTCGCTGTTTTTATTGGCAGGATGCGCATCCCAATCCGTCGAAATGCCTTTTCCGGCTTTTGAGCGGAAAGCGGCTTTGAAGGG
>NZ_FR883057.1:0-56417 GCF_000435115.1 Bacteroides sp. CAG:633
TTTCATGTTTTTGATGAAGTTTTTGCTAAATAGCTGATTTATAGATATGTTGTAGAACATGTTTTTATAAAAGGTATTGTAGGGAAAAGAAAAGGGCACACATTATATATTCACATGTGCGCGCGCGAGGGGAAAAAGAAGCAAAAAGGGGAGAAAAAGGGAAAAAGGGGGAAAGATAGGGACTAAGAGGCGCAAAGGAAAGGACTAGGAGGAGAAAAGAAGAAGGGACAGATCAAGCAAAAATAAAAAGACGAGTTGCATCAACAGCAGCTCGCCCTCAAAAAAATATGTAGTCTTCAGCAGAAGAACAGTACATTATTCTCCCCATAAAGCTTTCCTCACATCAATATTGCAGCGGTAAAACTCAAAGACCTTCTTTAGCTTCTTCCTGTGGAATACGCACAGAAGTATAAAGTTCAAGAATAGCAGCAATCGTCATACACACAATCCACTCGTTGCCATGCGTAAAGAACATAAAAGCGCCCGTCAGCACCAGCAATATTGCTCCAAAAATCTGCTGACGCCGCAAACGTTTCACATTCGGACTTTTACTTTTGGACGGAGAATTAATCTGCGCAAGCGCCACCATAGCCGCCCCTATCGTATAAATATAAGGAGCAAGTTCCCATCCGGTGATATACACGGCAGCACCCGTCAGAGCCATAACGGCTCCTACAACAAAAAAAGCAGGTATCAGTTGTTTCATTATTCTATATCTTCTTCAAATACATAAATATCTTCATTGGGCTTCTTCATCAGATACTTTTCACGAGCAATACGCTCGATAGCACCCGAATCAACAGCCAACTCGTTGAGTCGTTCCGTATTCTCTTCATACTCATTACGATATTTTTCGATCTCACTGCGCAAACGACTTTCTTCACGCGCATACTGAAAACGACGCATCAGATTATTCTCGTCTAGAAACCCCAATATCACAGCAAAGATGACTAAAGTCACCAGATATTTATTGAAAAAACGGTTCTTACGGATGTAAGCCCAAAGCGAAGCAAGTTTATCCATCTGCCCTTAACTATTAAAAGACTACAATCGGCCGATACAACAAATGTTTACAGCCAATATTTACAGCCACAAAGATAAAAGGAATAAGCGAGAAACGGCAGCAACCAGATAATAAAAAATTGCAAAACACAGATAATCTTCATCCAGCCCAACATTACCGACAAGCAAAATTTGTCTGACCGAATATAGAGATTTTCGATTTGTATGTGCTATCTTTGCACAGTATGACCAATGGAGCCAGATTTTGTACGCGGAATCCCGGCCACAGTGACAAGAAACTCCCAAATATGGAAAATTATATCGTATCAGCCCGCAAGTACCGTCCTTCGACCTTCGAGTCGGTAGTTGGACAACGGGCTCTGACCACTACTCTGAAAAATGCCATTGCCACCGGCAAACTGGCACATGCCTACCTCTTCTGCGGACCGCGAGGCGTAGGCAAGACTACTTGTGCCCGTATTTTTGCCAAGACCATCAACTGCATGCACCCCACCGCCGAAGGCGAGGCATGCAACGAATGTGAGTCGTGCACCGCTTTCAACGAACAACGTTCGTACAACATACACGAGCTGGACGCCGCCTCGAACAACTCAGTTGATGACATTCGGCAACTGGTAGAACAAGTACGTATTCCGCCACAGATAGGCAAATACAAGGTCTACATCATCGACGAGGTACACATGCTCTCGGCATCGGCCTTCAATGCTTTTCTGAAAACATTGGAAGAGCCACCCCGCCATGCCATTTTCATTCTTGCCACGACCGAGAAACACAAAATTCTGCCTACCATCCTTTCGCGCTGTCAAATATACGACTTTAGCCGCATCAGCGTGGAAGACACTGTTGCACACCTCGCATACGTAGCATCGAAGGAAGGCATCACTGCCGAACCCGAAGCACTTAACGTAATCGCACTGAAAGCCGATGGCGGTATGCGCGACGCCCTATCCATCTTCGACCAGGTAGTCAGCTTCACCGGAGGGCACATTACCTATCAAAGCGCTATCGAAAATCTGAATGTACTGGACTATGAATACTACTTCAGACTGACCGACCAGCTCCTTGAAAACAAAATAAGCGATGCCCTGTTATTGCTGAACGACGTACTGAACAAGGGCTTCGACGGCAGTCATTTCATTACCGGACTGGCATCACACTTTCGCGACCTGTTGGTCAGCAAAGACCCTGCCACCACTTCACTGCTCGAAGTTGGCGCCAGCATCCGCGACCGTTATCAGGCACAGGCACAGAAATGCCCTGTTCCCTTCCTGTACAAAGCAATGAAACTTTGCAACGATTGCGACCTTAACTACCGAATGAGCAAAAACAAACGCCTGCTGGTAGAACTTACATTGATTCAAGTAGGGCAACTCACCGCCGGGGAGGACGATGCCAGTGGTGGGCGTAGCCCTAAACAAGCCATAAAACCTATATTCAACCAGCCTGCCGCCGCTCAGCAGCCACAGGCTACCCCTGCCATGCCCCAACAGCAGGCAACTGTTGCTCCACAGCAACCATCAGTGCAACCTCAGCAACAAGCAGCTCCTGCTACAAACAATGCACGCCAAGAAGCACCAGTACATGCTACACCAACCGCCGTGCTGCTGGCACAAGGTAAAGAGGAGAAGAAAATCCCTGTAACCCAAATGTCGAAATTGGGGATTTCCATCAAGCGTCCGCGTCAGGAAGAAGAGAAAAAGGAAATTACTACGCCTTCTTCCAATACGTCTACGACATCCACATTCCAACCTGTTGACGACTATATCTTCAACGAGCGTGACGTAAACTACTACTGGCAGGAATATGCCGGCCAAATGCCCAAAGAGCAGGTCGCTATCGCCAAACGAATGCAGAACATGCATCTTAACTTACTGAACGATACGACTTTCGAAGCAGTAGTCGACAATGAAATCGTTGCCAAGGAGTTTACCGGAATGATACCCGTCATACAAGACTACTTGCGCAACCGACTGAAAAACAGAAAAGTCACCATGACCGTACGCATCAGCGCACCAACAGAGAAAGTCCGTGCTTACGGGCGAGTGGAAAAATTCCAAATGATGGCTCAGAAAAACCAAGCCTTGCTCCAACTGAAAGATGAATTTGGGTTGGAATTATATTCATAAAAAACGATTTTATATTTTCCCAGTTAGGAAAAAAAGTTTTCCCAACTGGGAAAATATTTTTCTCTAACTGGGGAAAATTCAGCTCTCATTTTTCCTAATTAATCAACTGATAATCAACACCCGCCTTTTAAGCTTCCTCAAAGCTTCGAAAGCGACTCTATTTAGACAGCATACAAATTAGATCTTTTTTAAACGAAGTAGGGAACAAGTAACCAAGAAAACCATTATTTTTGTCGCCGTAATTAGTACTAATAATAATTTAAAATCTAACGAAAATGGCTTACGTAATTAGTGACGATTGTATTGCTTGCGGAACTTGTATCGACGAGTGTCCGGTAGGCGCTATCTCTGAAGGTGATAAGTATTCTATCGACCCTGAAGCATGTACAGAATGCGGTACTTGCGCAGATGTTTGTCCTTCTGAAGCAATTCACCCGGGAGCATAATACAATCCTATTCAGAAAAGATAAAGGGATACGCCATTGCTGGTGCATCCCTTTTTTCATATAAGTCCACCCTCATTCATCGTGTCGGCTGATGCATCCCAGCCATCAGCAAGCCATTCTGACGGGCATAATCCAAATAGTATTTACGGTTCTTGACAGCCATTTCCGGATTCATATCATAAGAAGCACAGAAGTCTGGGCGCACCAACTGGAGAGCTGCTCCATGCATCAAATCGCCCACAACGAGAAAACCACCCAGCTGATAGACCGTATGACCGGGTGTATGCCCTTCGGCATTCAAAGCTACCACCCCCGCCGGCAACGTATCACCATATTCGAACAAATGCAACCGGTCTTTGTAAACCGACATCGTAGCAACAACCTTTGCCTTCTGATCGTCGGGCATCTGCATCCAACCATCGTATTCCTGGCGCGCAACATATACTTCAGCATGCGGGAATACAGCACTGTCAGCCTTCACCATTCCCCCTATATGATCGAAATGCAAATGGGTCAGGAATAAACAGTCAATATCGGCAGGCGATAAACCAGCGGCCTCCAATCCCTTCATCAGACGGCTGTCGGGTGCTCCCATCCCCGTATCAAACAAAATATGCTTTCCATCAGCTTCCACCAGAAAAGCACTGACTGACGAAGGTATTCCATCGGCTATTCCCAAACTGTCAACCAACTGTTGCGGCACATCGCCAAACAGACTCACCGGCATCAGCCGTTCTTTAGCATTATCACGTATCCACGTCAGTTTCACTCCGTCACGTTCCATCGTAATAGTGTCCATACAAACAAACAGAGCTTGTTCTTCACTCTCTGCTGCTGCTTTTTTCTGCGCACCACTGCCACAACTGCTTCCCATCAAAGAAGCAGCCAGCACACCAGCCAATAAATACAAACTTCTTTTCATAATCACTGCTATTTTAGTCAATCTATGTTCTTTTTATCCATTAGTCCAAACAGTCACGCAAGCAAAACCAGAATAAGAATACAGCTCTACCTCATCCAATATTACTGTCTCCCAATATAAAAACAAAGATAAAAGAAAAATCCTCTTGCCGTACCCGAAAAAGGAATCCGGCAAGAGGATTTATAATAATTATTTGTATAACTACAGCTTACTTCAGTGCAGCCAATGCTTCCTTGATGCGGCGAATAGCCTCAACAATGTTTTCATCGCTAGTAGCATAGCTCATACGGATGCAATCGGGCGCACCGAAAGAAGTTCCGCCTACACAAGCCACGTGACCTACTTCGAGCAGGTACATAGCCAAATCATCGGAAGTATTGATCTTACGGTCACCAGCCGACTTTCCGAAGAACGAACTACATTTGGGGAAGAGGTAGAAAGCACCTTCGGGAACATTCACTTCGAAGCCCGGTACTTCCTTAGCCAGCTTCACAATAAGATCGCGACGGCGTTGGAAAGCCTGACGCATCTCTTCTACCGGAGCTTGCGTACCTGTGTAAGCTGCTTCGGCTGCTTTCTGCGATACAGAGCAAGGACCTGAAGTATACTGTCCCTGCAACTTGTTCACGCCTTTTACAATCCATTCGGGACCGGCAATGAAACCGATACGCCAGCCTGTCATAGCGTATGCTTTTGATACACCGTTGACGATAACCGTACGGTCTTTCATCGACGGAATCTGGGCAATGCTGTGATGACGGCCAATATAGTTGATATGTTCATAAATCTCGTCGGCAATAACGATTACCTGCGGGTGCTTTTCGAGCACAGCAGCCAGTCCGGCCAATTCCTCGGCACTGTAGACCGAACCCGTCGGATTGGACGGAGAGCAAAGAATCAATGCTTTAGTCTTTGGTGTAATGGCAGCCTCCAGCTGAGCAGGAGTCATTTTAAAATCCTGTTCGATACCAGCCGTTACAATAACAGGTGTACCCTCGGCCAGTTTCACCATCTCCGGATAGCTAACCCAGTAAGGAGCAGGAACAATGACTTCATCACCCGGATTGACAAGTGCCAAAACAGTGTTGCACACCGATTGCTTAGCACCATTGGCACACGAAATCTGGGCAGCGGTATAGTCCAGACCGTTTTCGTTTTTCAGTTTGGCCACGATAGCATTACGCAAGGCTGGATATCCGGCTACGGGAGAATAACGGGAATAGTTCTCGTCGATTGCCTGTTTAGCAGCCTCTTTAATGTGGTCGGGAGTATTGAAGTCAGGTTCACCGACACTCAGGTTAATCACATCCACGCCCTGTGCCTTCAGTTCGGCACTTTTCTGAGACATGGCCAATGTCGCCGACGGCGACAGACTGTTCAAACGGTCAGATAATTGATTCATCTTATTTCTATATTTAGAAGGTTGTTATATTCCGATTGCAAAATAACAGATTTTTCCCGACACGGAAAAACAAATAGTCAAATTACTTATTGAAGTGTAGCGTATGCCCCATGCGCTCTTTCTTCGTACGCAGGTAGCGCTCGTTGTAAGGATTGGGAGTCGTTTCGATAGGAACATTCTCGGTAATCTCCAGTCCGTAAGCTTCAAGGCCTACACGTTTCACAGGATTGTTGGTCATCAGACGCATTTTGTGTACGCCCAGCTCACGAAGAATCTGAGCACCCACACCGTAGTCGCGTTCATCGGCCAAATGGCCCAGACAGATGTTGGCATCCACCGTATCCATACCGTCTTCCTGCAACTTATAGGCTTTCATTTTCTCCATCAATCCGATGCCACGGCCTTCCTGATTCAGATAAACGACCACTCCCTTGCCTGCCTTTTCAATCATTTCCATCGCTTTGTGAAGCTGCTCGCCACAGTCGCAACGCTTGGAAGCGAAAATATCACCCGTAGCACACGAAGAGTGTACACGTACCAGAATCGGTTCGTCCGGTTCCCACTCGCCCTTGAACAAGGCCACGTGCTCCAGCCCGTTGGATTTCTGACGGAAAGCGATCAGGCGGAAATCACCATGCTGGGTAGGCATGTGCACCTCTACCCCCTTCTCAACAATAGATTCTTGCTTCAGACGGTAAGCAATCATATCACGGATAGAGATAAGCTTCAGTCCGTATTCATCGGCCATTTTACGCAACTCAGGTAAACGGGCCATGGTTCCGTCATCGTTCATTATCTCCATCAGCGCACCAGCCGGATAGAGTCCTGCCAGACGACACATATCAACGGTAGCCTCGGTATGTCCGGCACGGCGAAGTACGCCTTTTTCCTGAGCATAAAGCGGATTAATATGACCGGGACGACCGAAAGTAGCAGGAGTCGACGCCGGATCGGCCAACGCCTGAATGGTAGCAGCACGGTCGGCAGCCGATACACCGGTTGAACAGCCTTCCAGTTTATCGATAGTCACCGTAAAAGGAGTTCCCAGTACGGAAGTATTGTCGAGCACCTGATGTGGCAAGTCCAATTCCTTGCAACGCGACACGGTAATCGGAGCACACAGCACACCACGCGCATGTTTCAACATGAAGTTTACCTTCTCGGGGGTAATCTTTTCGGCAGCGATAATAAGGTCGCCCTCGTTTTCACGATCTTCATCGTCTACTACGATGACAAAGTTACCAGCCTTGAATTCTTCAATGGCTTCTTCTATGGTATTCAGTTTTACATTTTCCATATCGTTATTATTTATTTATCCCTGAGATTCTTTATGATATATATCACATCTTCGTTTGTCTTTATGACACGCTCCATATCCTTACTCAACCGTATGCGGAACGCCCAAATACGGAAATAGAAAAACAGTCCTACCGGGAACACGACTCCGCAGGCCAGGTTCAGCCAATAATTATGGAACGGACGTACATGAGCATGAACAGGTATCACCGGATAATTGTTCAAAGCTGTCAGCAACGACATGGCACGCGTGTTCGACATTTCGTCAATCAGCGCCTCCATACGTTCGTTGATCTTCTCTACTTCCTCGTCCACCTTATCGTTCATCCACAGTCTGAAATAATTTGGAGCATGCTTCAGGTCATTTCTTGCCACATAGTCGCGACAATCGTCCGAAAGCTGCTGCAAGTCACCGGGGATTCTGTCATAATCGGGGTCGTGAATGATGACTTCCTTACGGAACATGTGCCGCACACTGCGGATACCGACAATCTTCTTAAACCAATTAATATAGGCATCAGCGTTCAGCACTACAGAGTCGTTGTTGGACTTGTAAGTAAGGAAAGCTCCTAACGGTGCCAGAATGGCTGTACTGGTCCACATACCCATCCAGACAATCCACTTGCCATCGCGCGCCATCTTGTAGCCCGTATTATTAATGATATAATAGATAATGAATATCAGCACCGACACTACCACCGGCATACCCAAACCACCTTTGCGGATGATACCGCCCAAGGGAGCACCGATGAAGAAGAATATCAGGCAGGCCAACGAAAGGGTAAACTTTTCGTGCCAAGCAGTCATATGCTTTCGAAGGGAAGACTCAGTCTGTTGTATATTAAAACCTTTGAAGCTCCAGTCGCTTGCTGCCGACTCGGCACGGCTCACAGCCGATGAAATGATCTTCTGTTTCTCCATCAGCGTTGCCGCATCAAACAGACTGTCTACATTGAAACTGGAAAGTACGGCTTTCTCTATCTTGGTCGTATCAGACTTTGTCAGATGGGGTACAGGCCGGTAAGTAGCTTCCATCGCTTCGTTATAATAAGCCCGCCCCACACTGTCGTTCAGCACCTTCATCGAATCAATGTCCGCCTCCAACGTTGCCATATTTTTACTGCTCGACTGCCCGCTCATAAAGCCTTCGTCGGCCATGTTGAAGTCAGAGTCGAACTCTATGATGGCATGTTTCTCACGGAAAGCTTCGCGCTGATAGGGCACGTTCTTCTGGTTCATGCTCTGCGACTTCAGATTCTCGAACTGCTCGCCACTGAACAGATGCAAATATAAGTGCTGTTTATCTGCTGTCATCTCCAGGCGTCCGGAGTCGGCTTTGATGATCTGTGCGTTCTCGAATCCTTTCTCGAAATTATATATCAGTACGTCGTACAGCATACCGGTCTTACGGTCTTTGTGCTTCACATACAGGTTGTAACCCTCTATCTCGTCGTAGAACACGCCTTCGGGAATGTCCAACTCGGGCGATTTCTGTTTCATGGAAAGAAGTAACGTCCACAGTTTGGTCTGTGCCTTAGGACCCACAACGTTCTGAAAATAAAAGGATACACAACAAATCAGCGAAATGAATACAATCAGCGGACGCATGATTTTGATCAGAGAAATACCTGCCGCCTTCATAGCCAGCAACTCGAACCTCTCACCAAAGTTTCCGAACGTGATCAGGGCAGCCAACAGAATGGCCAAAGGAAGCGACACCGGTACCAACGTCAGTGCCGAATAGAAAAAGAATTGAGCCAAGACTGAAATTTCCAGTCCCTTTCCTACCATTTCGTCTACATACCTCCACAGGAACTGCATCATGAAGATGAAAAGGCAGATAAAGAAAGTGCCTACAAACAGCAGGCAAAAACTCTTCAATATAAATATATCTAACTTTTTTATGCGCAGCATCTTATTCGTATCATGCATTGAAGACACAAAAGTAGCACAAAAAAAGGAGTACGGAAAATTTTTAATCGAAAGTTAACTAAAAACCACACGTTCTCCGTAATGTCTCCACCTGCGACTCCCACAACTCACGTACGTCATCCACCTCGTTGGCGGCAGCAAAGTCAGTAATTTCGAGTACAAAGTCATTGGTCAGTTCGCTATTTGTCATCTTTAGTTCAAAATACTCGCGAGGGATTTCATTGTCCAACCAACGGAAACGGATAAATGAATAAGCACGTACAGCCACAATCTCGGCGGTTCGCTTTTCCGTTTTACCCCAAAAGAAGTCTACAATCTTATCATCCGACTGCACTCTGTCTGCAAACCAGCCTTCCAAGCCGGTAGGAGTACTGATGGCAGACCAAAGGATGCTTTTAGAAGTCGCGTTCAAAAGGTATTCCAGGTGTATTTTCTTTCTTTCCATAGTCATTATTCAGCTTTCTTTTGCGTTGCCAAGATAAATACTTTTTTCTAATTAGAAAAAGGAATCTATGCTTTTTGTTCCCACAGAAGAGCATATTTCACCACAACAAACTGATAATCAATACAAAATAAAGAGATAAAAAAAGATGTTTCACATGCTTCATTGAAGTTTCAGAGAAAAAATACACAAAAAAGGCACGAAAAGTTTTGGTAGTTCAAATAAATGCTCTATCTTTGCACCCGCAATCGAGAAATGATGGCGGGATAGCTCAGCTGGTTAGAGCGCATGATTCATAATCATGAGGTCCCCGGTTCAATCCCGGGTCCCGCTACTCTAATAAGATAAGACTGTTGAGAGGCTTCCACTCTTGGCGGTCTTTTTTGTTTTATGCGCCTGTGAAAGGTGCACGAAACGTGAAGTTTCACCATACCCCATTACCTATCAGCAAATTAACTCACAGGTGAAAGCGTGAAAGGAATAAGCAGAATTCCTTTCAACAATAGCAAATAAAGCAAAATCAGCTCCAACAATATCTGATTTCACCATAAAAACATAGCATCCGAGCCACACTTGTGTGGCTCATAAGCCGCGCAAGTGTTTCTCGCGAGCCGTACAAGTGTCGCTCATGAGCCGTGCAAGTGTCTATTAAGGCTATATGAAGTGTCGAAGAAAAGCAATGCAAATTCATATTTTATCATTACCTTTGTAACAGGCAAACCTATTCCAGACACTCATTCTTCCAAACGTTTTCGAATGAAGCCTGAGCAACCCTATTTAAAGACACTAAAAAGAATAATCACCATGCAACCCTTTGACTATAGACCTGACGATAACCGGTATAATAACGGAATGAAGTATCGCCGTTGCGGACGCAGCGGCATCCTGTTACCCGAAATCTCACTGGGACTGTGGCATAACTTCGGCGATGTGGACACATTTGCCAATTCACAAGCCATGGCCTACTACGCCTTCGACCGAGGCATCACCCACTTCGACCTTGCCAACAATTACGGCCCCTCCGCTGGCTCGGCTGAAGAAACTTTCGGCACAATCATGAAGAAATCTTTCATGCCCTACCGCGACGAACTGTTCATATCGACCAAAGCCGGGCATGAAATGTGGCCTGGTCCCTATGGCGACTGGGGGTCGCGCAAATCGCTGATGAGCAGCTTGAACCAAAGCCTTAAAAGAATGAATCTAGACTACGTGGACATATTCTACTCCCACCGCTACGACCCCAACACACCGCTCGAAGAAACCTTGCAAACCCTTGTCGACATTGTTCGTCAGGGAAAAGCGCTCTATGTAGGTATCTCCAAATATCCCGCCGAAAAGGCAGCCTTCGCCTACCAATATCTGGCAGAAAGAGACGTACACTGCCTACTCTATCAAGGAAGATACAGCCTCTTCAGTCGCGAACCCGAAAAAGCAGGCATCCTGAAACAGGCACAAGAGAACGGTAGCGGCTTTATCGCTTTCTCACCGCTAGCCCAAGGCCTGCTGACTAACCGCTATCTGAACGGTATTCCGGAAGATTCACGCATGGCACGGGGTGGATTCCTGAAAAAAGAAGTCCTGACAGAAGAAACCCTGAACAGGATCAAAGCCTTGAACGCCCTGGCCTTGCAACGCGGACAAACGCTGGCTGAAATGTCGCTGGCATGGTTGCTGAAAGACGAATCGGTAACTTCGGTCATTATAGGTGCCAGCTCTGTAGGCCAACTGGCAGACAATCTGAAAGCTCTCGACAACACATCTTTCACCCAGGAAGAACTAAGTCTGATAGAAAACATTCTTGCGTGATTGCTTCAAACATGTACGAAGCCGATTAAACTGGACAACCCACCGCTCATTCTTTTATCAGTGAGCGGTAGATTGCATCCTGTATGCGAGTACGGATATCCAGCTTCATCAGCTTCGTATTCCATACATCCGGATAAATGCGGTTACTGAGGAAAACATACACCAGACGGTTATCCGGGTCGACCCAGGCACACGTGCCGGTGAACCCTGTATGGCCGTAAACCGAAGCCGGAGCCAACTTACCGCAAGGACTCTTTTCCGGATGCCGACTATCTGGCTTGTCAAAGCCCAGTCCACGGCGACTTATTTTAGAAACACTGGTCGTAAAGAAACGACATGTCTCCCTGCTCAGATAACGTTTTCCGTCCAACTCTCCACCGTTCAGCAGCATCTGATAAATCTTTGCCACCTCACCGGCATTCGAAAACAGTCCGGCATTGCCCGACACTCCTCCCAGAAAAGCAGCCGACTCATCGTGCACATATCCGCGAAGAACCGTTTTCCGCAGAAACGGATCGGAAGATGAAGGTACAAATTCTTCTTTCGGCAACCGTCGAAGCGGCAAATAAGCTGTATGCGTCAATCCCATAGGAGCATAAAACACTTTCTCCAGATATGCATCCAACGGCAGGCCAGACAAAGTTTCGACTACTTGCTGAAGTACGATAAAACCTACACAACTGTAGCGATAGCGCTTATCCCTCAAAGGTGCATCCGCAATCTTCTGCAAATAAATCTGCGTGAACGACTTGTCAAGCCAAAGACTGTCGGACACCTGCCAGACATGAGACGACGTACGTACTTTGGAGACAAGCCCTTTCTTGAAACGGAAATTCGGATTGGCCCATGTGCTGGCTCCTATCCGTACCGAATGCAACTTATCCGGCTTCTGTTTGTAAAGTCCGCCCCGATAGCTATCCTTATCAATAGCTTCTCCGTAGAACAGCAAGGTAGAAGGAAGTCCCGATTCATGCAACAGCAGTTCGCGAATGGTAATGTTGCGCTTGTCGGTATTCTTCAGAAAAGGCAAAATGTCTCCTATCCGATCAGTCAGATTCAATTTACCTTCATCGTACAGCTTCATCACAGCCAGCAGGGTAGCCGTTGTTTTGGTCAGCGAGGCAATGTCGTACACATCGGTCGGCTTCACTGGAATTTCTGCAGTTCCGTTCCGGCTCATCCGCCCGTGTGTTCCAAACGCCTTGTTGTACATTTCCTTACCATCCTTCCACACCACAATCTGGCAACCCGGATAAGCCCCTCTACGGATTCCTTCCTGGGCAATCGAGTCGATACACGCCAATTTTTGCGAGTTCATGCCATGTTCTTCTGGAATGAAATGAGGCACCGTTCGTGGCCCAACATCTGTCCCGGCTCCTGCTGCAAACAGACTGCCGATACTTGCCGACAACCTGCCATTGGCACAAGCCTTTCCGTATAATATCTTTGCCACCTGACATTGCACATCGTCTTCCGACGAATGAGCAAGCACTACCGCACCGGCCTTTGCCATACATTTTTCTATTGGAACAAGTTCCTTTCCAGAAACAAATGCCACAAAAGCAACCGGCACACTGGGCGCAAAATTATCAAAGAAAGACTTATAGGCTGACAGTTTTCGTACAGTAATGCCTACCACGATACGCTTGTAGTTTGCCAACGAATCCATCAGTTGTTTCCGGTTTTCCTCCGTCATATTCTGTGTCAGACAGAACTCCTTCGGTTGAGTATAAACCGATAGCTCCTTCAAGAAAGGCTTCAATCCATTTGGTTCGCCAACATTCAGCACCGCAACCTTTTTTACTACCGGATCAAGAGGCAACAGTTCGGAATCATTGCCCAGTACTGTAATAGATGCCAGATTGAGACGTCGTATCAGGTCACGCGTATGCGGTCGGTCAATCCGATTGGTCAGTCCAGATAGACGGATATGAGGCTTCTTGCTCAAGCCCAAAGCATATTTATAAGTCAACACCTTCCGGCATTTGGCATCAATCTCTTCACGCGACAGTTCGCCATGCTTCACAGCTGCATGCACAGCGGCCACTTCCTCTTTGATACGGCGCGGCACCAGCAACAAGTCATTACCAGCCTTCAACGCCTGAAGACAAAGCGTTGCACTCTCGCCTACCCCCTTCATGGCAAGTGCATCCGTAAAAACAAGTCCCTGAAACTTCAGTTCTCTCGTCAACAAGTCGTACACCACATTACGCGACAACGACGAAGGCAATCCGTTACGTACCTCGAAAACAGGTACTTCCAGATGCCCCACCATAATGCCGCTTACACCGGCACGGATAGCCTTCTTAAAAGGATACAGTTCCACACTGTCCAGACGCTCACGGCTGAAAGGTAATAAAGGAAGTTCCTTATGCGAATCGGTATCAGTATCACCGTGCCCGGGGAAGTGTTTGCTGACAGACAATACGCCACCCGATTCAAGTCCAGTGGCATAAGCAATCACTTTACTTGCTACGTTTACCGGACTTTCGCCAAAAGAGCGAGTATTGATAACCGGATTCTCCGGATTGATGTTAACGTCGGCTACCGGTGCAAAATTGACCTGCACTCCAAGTTCGCGACACTGACGGGCCACTTCACGGCCATATTCATAAATCAGGCTGTCGTCCTGAATACATCCCAGCACCATATTCCTAGGAAACGAAGGAGTACCACGCAAGCGCATTGCCAGCCCCCATTCCCCATCAAAAGTCATCAACAGTGGAACCTCAGCCATCCGCTGTGCTTCATTAGTCAGTGTCACCTGATTCTGTAACTGTCCGCCCGAAAAGAGCAGACCGCCAACCTTATAGTCCTTTACGACCTTACGTAAGAGTTCCCTGTTCTTCTTCGTAGGCTGCGGTGCGATGGTATAAATAAACAATTGCCCGATACGTTCTTCCAAAGTCAGCTCTTCCATCACCGAATCCACCCACTGCCTGCAACGCACATCATCCGCAAAAGGGCGTATCATCAACGGTTCCACCGGTGCAGTCGGTTCGGGTGGAACAAGAGACAAGCTCCTATCGGAAGCCACATGTCCACAACAAACCATAAAGACTAAAAGGAAGAATAGCAATCGTTTCATCATAATCCACAAGATATTTTTATCTATTTCTTCAAACTCTGATAAATCAGTTCCTGAATATTTTCACGGATATCCAAATCGCCCAGTTTCGTATTCCAAGCATTCGGACAAAGACTGTTACTAAGGAATACATATACCAACCCGTTCTCCGGATCGGCCCAAGCGCATGTTCCGGTAGAACCTGTATGTCCATAAACCGTTGCCGGCGTAGACAGCGAACAAGGACTACGCAATGCAACCGAAGCGTCAGGACGGTCAAAGCCCAAACCACGACGACTGTACTTCGACGTCTCGGTAGTAAACAGACGACAAGTTTGTTCGTTCAAGAAGCGCTTTCCGTTCCATTCTCCACCATTCAACAGCATTTGGAAAACAGTAGCCACCTCACCGGCTGTCGAAAACAATCCGGCATTGCCCGACACACCACCCATACAGGCTGCTGTCTTATCATAAACGTATCCGCACAAATCCTGCCGGCATAAGAAATCATTGAAGGCAGTCGGCATTACTTCCGACTTATCATAACGCGACAATGGCAAATACATTGTACGCTGCAACCCCATCGGAGCATAAAACTCTCTTGCCACATACAGATTCAGCGGCAATTGTGTTATTGATTCCACCACCTGTTGCAACAGGATTCCAGCCAGACTACTGTACACCGAACGCCTGCCTATCAGATCACTTTTGGCAATCATTTGCAACATAGTATTCTTAAAACTTTTGTTCAGCCACAGTCCATCAGCCACCTGCAATGTATGTGAAGACGTCCGCGAAGACGATATCAACCCCTTCTTAAACTTAAAATCTGTACAAAAATAGCTGTGCTCGCTGACCCGTGTCCGATGCCACTGGTCTGCCCAACTTTGGGCATATGGTCCGTGTACAGAACGCGGATCGATCGTTTCAATGTAGAAACGTAAATGAGGTGCCAATCCGGCTTCGTGAAACAACAGGTCACGAATCGTAATGTTGCGTTTATTACTGCCGCGCAAAAAAGGAAGATAAGAAGATACTTTAGCATCCAGTTTCAATCGTCCTTCCTCATACAACTTCATCACCGCCAACACAGTAGACATAGGCATAGTCAATGCACCCAAATCGAACATATCAGTCTGCCGAACCGAAGTCGTGTCCTGCAAAGAATGCGTTCCGAAACCTCTGTCATAAATAGCCTGGCCATTTTTCCAGACCAGAATCCGGCACCCTGGATATACACCTTTTTTCAGCCCGTCTATGGCCACTTTATCTATCTGCTGCAAAACGTACGACTTCATTCCGATATCTTCGGGTAACATCCGTACCGGTTTCATTCCCGTTGCAATACTGCATCCTGCTCCCACCGGAAAAGACCGGCCTATATTGACAAACAGACGCCCCGTTACCGAAGCCTTCGCAAACAAAACATCGGCTACATACTGCTGCAAATCAGATTCTTGAGAATGAGCCAACACTAACGCACTGGACCTTGCCAAAGCCTGCTCCAACGCATATGTTGACTGAAAAGGAGCAAAGAACGCATAGACCAACGGAGCTTGTACTTCCAGGCTTTCCAGAAAGTTCTGCACTTCAGGACCCAATATCTGTAAACCCTGTCCTGTGATACTGACAATCATACGACGAAACGGCTGCAACTCTAACCTTACCGATTCACACGCCGCCGCATCAGCATCGGCAGCCAACTGATAACGGACAATCCCGGCACTCTCCTTCAATCTTTCCACAAAAGCCGAGTCTTTTCCTGCTTCGCCAATACTAAGCACCGCAATATCTCCTTCAACCGGCGCCAAAGGTAAAACTCCAAAATAGTTGCTGACTACCGTCACCGCAGCCCGACGCAAATCGGCAGCCAAAGCCTGTGCCGATTCAGTATTAATACGATAACTGATGCCACTGACCTGCAATTTCGGCTGCCGTCCACGTAAACCCAACATATATTTACGTGCCAACACTTTTCGGCAGCGTTCCTCCAACTCATCTTCTGTCAGTTCGCCCGACTGCAATGCTTTCACCAATTCATCATGTTCGCGCAAAGCATTTCCGTAAGACACAACCATACCTTCCAGAAAACGTTCGCCTTCCAGTTCTGCTGGCAAAATATCACCAAACATCCCCAGTTCATGAAACTCACGTAAGGCTTCAGTACGATACTTCTGCATCAGTATTGTATCTGTCATGCATTGCAAAGCTGCCTCATTAGGGAACACAGGGACTCCCGAAAGACGATCCGACAGGCGTCTTCCCCGTGTCGTAATCAACAAGGGGAGTTCAGATCCGCCCTGTGCCAGATTAGTCAGAATAGCCTGTTCTTCCGGAGTACCTCCATCGAATACCAATCCACCGATTTTGTATTTTCTAACCAACGTACGGACCATCTTTTTATTCTGGCGGCTTGCCTCAGCCGGCAACGTAGCCACCAGTAATTGTCCGATCTTCTCGTTCCGTGTTAACCGGGAAAAAACAGAATCGACCCACTGACTGCAAGCCTCATCTTTTGTTGCGACCTGTGTATATTCCACACTTCGTGCTGACACAGGCAGTACAAAAATTTCCGATAACAATAGAACAGCCTCTAACAAATATATCTGAATCTTCTTTTTCATCATCTACACATCCTCACTCTTTAAGGAAAAAGATTATTCCGCTTGTAGTGTCAACTTCATCTTACCAACATAAACACCGCTCTTGCCAACATGCATAATAGGAACATCTTTTCCATCAGCATTCTGATAGATCGCAGGATGTTCCATATTGGTATGGGTATGGCCACCCAAAATCACATCAATATTACGTGTCTTGGCTACAAGGTTGTTGTCATATTCTTCCAAGTCAGCAGCTCCTGGCTGAATACCCAAATGCGAAAGACAGATAACCACGTCGCAATGCTCTTTGTTCTTCAACAGATCAGCCATCTCCTGAGCTGTAGCCACAGGATCTTTATAGACCACACCTTCGCACTTGTCAGCCTGAACCAAGCCTTCCAGTTTCGGACTGATGCCGAATACTCCTATTTTCAATCCACTACGTTCGAGAACAACGTAAGGTTTCACAATACCTTCAAGAACAGTACCTGTCATGTCATAATTAGCACAAACAACCGGGAAATTGGCCATACGAAACAAGCGCGCCATATTATCCATGCCAAAATCAAACTCATGATTACCGATGGTCATAGCGTCATACTTCATCAGATTCATAGACTTTATCTCAACTTCCCCTTTAAACAAATTATAATAAGGTGTACCTTGCGAGATATCACCGCAATCGAAAAGCAATACATCAGGATGCTCATTACGGAATTCTTTCACAAATGTAGCCCGACGCACTACTCCACCCATACCGGCAGCCGGATCGGCTGTATGCGGGGGAATAGGTTCAATACGACTATGCGTATCGCTAGTCTGAAGAATAAACAACTCTTTCTGTTGTGCCGAGACAACAACGGCCATACAAACCAACAGCAGGCCGACAATATAAAAACGTTTCATACGACTCATCAAAACTTTAAAGATTGAACAACTGAAAAATCATACTCAGACATCATTTTACGACAATCCGACCTTCCATACGTGATGTAATCACTTTCCCGGCAGCCGTCTGTTTCTCTACATACTGCATAAAAAGGTCACGCAAACGTGCCCCATCGGGACATTCCCGTTTTTCAGCCTGTATCAATGCTGTCATACCATCATTTCCCTCTGCCAGATAATCAATTGTTGCGATCGTATACAGTTTCTCATCCTCTACTGAACAGCCACTTATCGTGCCCTTCAACAACTTTCCATCAGACGTGATTTCCAGATTTATACCACTAACACCTTCTCCACCACGGGCTGCAATATTTTCAAACAGTTGCTTTAAATAGGTCCCCTTTATCGTAAGTACACAAAGCGCGTTTTCGAAAGGCAGTATCTCATAAATCTCAGCACAACTAATAGGTCCTTCTGTCAGCACACTGCGTAAACCACCTATATTGACAAGACCCATATCTGCCGGTTTACCCAAAACCGGTACCGCCGATTCGCGTAACACATCGGCTACTAGATTCGACAAAAGATCTTCCGGACGTTTACGGTCCATCGACACATCTGCCGTACCTACGACCCGATACATAATACTATCCACCGTAGCCTTATAAGGAGCAAGCAACGCCTGCGCATCCGCATCGGAACGAGCATCCCACGAAGAATCAATTGCCACCCTTTCCCCCTCAACCTTTATTACCTCGTAAGCAGAGTGACACGACATTAAAAAGAAGACAGTACCCAGCACCGTCCCTGAAAGAAGATTCAAATAATTCTTTTTCATCTGCATTTGTTTTACTGAAAATCCGCTAAACGGACACATACTTATTTTTTTTCTTTATTGCCACAAAGATACTTTTTCTTGACGAACAACAAGTATTGCAAAAGGAAAAATAAACAAGGCAAAAACTTATTTAAAAAAACCGGGACACGCCACCGGAAAAACTGCAGGAAAAGAATACCGTCCTCTCCAAACTTAGAGAAAAGACGCTTCAAACAAAAATAAGCCGAAAACATTTGTGTATCTGACAAATAATTCGTTCCTTTGCACCGCTTTCGCGCAATCGCTGTCAGGACACACCGAGAGAAGCCTGGTATGTTGCGTTGTAACGATCAAACAATTTAATAATAAAAACAATGGATTTAATTAAAATTGCAGAAGAAGCATTTGCTACCGGCAAGCAACACCCGAGCTTCAAGGCAGGTGACACAGTAACAGTAGCATATCGTATCATCGAAGGTAACAAGGAACGTGTACAGCTGTACCGTGGTGTTGTTATCAAGATTTCCGGTCATGGCGAAAAGAAGCGTTTCACTGTACGCAAAATGTCAGGTACCGTAGGTGTAGAGCGTATCTTCCCGATTGAATCACCGGCTATCGACAGCATCGAAGTGAACAAAGTGGGTAAAGTACGTCGTGCCAAATTGTATTACTTGCGTGCCCTCACTGGTAAGAAAGCAAGAATCAAAGAAAAAAGAGCTAACGGCTAATCATTTTGAACCGCTATCGAACAAGAGTGTATCCGCAACGATACACTCTTTTTTGTTTCCACACTTATCAGCCACATATCATAACTTAAGCTACACAAGTAAAACCTAGACGCTTTAAGCCTGATCGTCCACAAAAATCAGCGCAATTCAATAAAAAAAGAAAAGAGCATGTTATTTTCCAATAAACACACCCTTCTCTTCGTTCTAATAGTTTCTTATAAATCGAATCTGCTTATTTTACCTCTTTCAGTTCCCAGCCCAATGCACTGGCACCCAGCACAGCTGCATCTGCATCTTTGAGTTCCGAAATAAGCAATTTCGTTTTTCCTTTATAGATATTAAGTACATTTTCATCAATAGCTTTCTGAACAGGCTTAATGATATAGTCACCAGATTTAGCCAATCCGCCAAACAGTACAATCGCTTCCGGACTGGAGAAAGCAATAAAGTCGGCCAATGCCTCGCCTAAGAGTGTTCCTGTAAACTCGAAAATATCCTGAGCCAGTTTATCACCCTTTACTGCTGCATCGTACACGTCCTTCGAAGTGATATTCTCAGCTGGGATAGAACGAAGCAAACTAGGTTCGGTACGTGCAGTAAGGAACTCGCGTGCCGTACGTGCCACACCCGTAGCCGAACAGTATGTTTCCAGACAGCCACGACGTCCGCATCCACAAACACGGCCATTCTCACGGCGAATAATGGTATGTCCCAACTCACCGGCAAAACCATCGTGGCCATATACCATCTGACCATTGACCACAATTCCACTACCAACGCCTGTGCCCAATGTTATCATAATGAAATCTTTCATTCCGCGCGCAGCGCCATATGTCATTTCACCGATAGCAGCAGCATTGGCATCATTGGTCAGTGCCGTAGGAATTCCCAAACGTTCTTCGAACATATTAGCCAATGGAATTACACCTTTCCAAGGCAAATTTGGAGCAAATTCAATTGTACCGCTATAATAATTGCCGTTAGGAGCACCAATACCGATACCCTTTATTCTTTCTACACCACCGTTGGCTATAATCAACGGCAACAGGTGTTTGCATACTTCGTCCACATAATCGTTGACATCGGCATATGCTCCTGTTTTAATAGAACTTGTAGCCACAATCGTTCCACGCGCGTCAACAATACCGAAAACTGTATTTGTTCCGCCTATATCAATACCTACTACGTAGGGCTTCTCCATGGTTGAATTCATGATATTAATTGTTTTTAAAGGGTTAGTTGTTAAAATGTTTATGTTTACAAAAGTCACAAAGAAAAACGACACTACAAAATCTTTTTTTAAAAAAATTCAGCCGATTTGCAACTTTTCGCAACACTTGTGCGTCTAATAGTAAAAATTAATAAGAGCAAACATTAAATCAAGAGAGTCGTGATACTACTAAAAGACATCAATAAGACCTACAACAATGGCGCGCCACTGCATGTACTCAAAGGCATAAACCTGCACATCGAGAAAGGAGAATTTGTATCCATTATGGGTGCTTCAGGATCTGGAAAATCCACCTTACTTAATATATTAGGTATATTGGACAACTACGATACAGGTGAATATTACCTGAATGGTACCCTTATCAAGAATCTGAGTGAGACGCGTGCCGCCGAGTATCGTAACCGTATGATTGGTTTCATTTTCCAGTCATTCAACCTTATTTCTTTCAAGAATGCAGTCGAGAACGTAGCCCTTCCCCTCTTCTATCAGGGAGTGAGCCGGAAGAAACGCAACGCCCTGGCATTGGAATACCTTGACCGTCTGGGACTGAAAGACTGGGCCAACCACATGCCCAACGAAATGTCAGGTGGTCAGAAACAGCGTGTAGCCATTGCCCGCGCTCTTATCACCCGCCCGCAAATCATTCTGGCCGACGAGCCGACCGGTGCCCTTGACAGTAAAACCTCAGTCGAAGTGATGCAGATTCTGAAAGATCTTCATCAGACAGGCATGACGATCGTTGTCGTGACCCACGAAAGCGGCGTTGCCAACCAGACAGACAAGATTATCCACATTAAGGACGGCATCATAGGCACCATCGAAGAGAATTTGAATCACGATGCTTCTCCGTTCGGAAAAAATGGATTTATGAAATGACATCTTCTATCTTCTAAAAAAGACAAATATGATTGACCTTTGGCAAGAAATATACGGCACCCTGAAGCGCAACAAACTCCGCACTTTCCTGACAGGATTCGCCGTGGCATGGGGCATCTTTATGCTCATCGTCCTCCTGGGAGCAGGCAACGGCCTCATCCATGCCTTCGAACAGAATTCGTCCGAGCGGGCGCTCAACTCTATCCGCATCTTTCCTGGTTGGACCACTCTGTCGTATGACGGACTGAAAGAAGGACGACGCATTGAGTTAGACAACCGAGACTTGACAGATACCGAGACACAATTCCCCGAAAACGTGACCAGCGTGGGTGCCACTGTACGCCAGAGCAGCCTCAACATCAGTTTCGGCAAAGAATATGTCAATTTATCATTGCTGGGAGTACACCCCAACTACACCGAAATTGAAGCTATCAAAACTGCAGAAGGACGCTTTATCAACGTCACCGACTTGAAAGAACGACGTAAGGTCATTGTCCTCCATAAGAAATCTGCTGATATTCTTTTTGGTAAGACACATACCAATCCTATTGGTCAGTTTGTCAATGCCAGCGGTGTGGTCTATCAGGTTGTAGGGCTTTACAACGATCAGGGCAATAGTGAGCCCAGCGAAGCCTACATCCCCTTCAGCACCTTACAAACCATCTACAACAAAGGAAATAAATTGAACAACATCTTACTGACTACCAACGGCCTGACTTCCATCGAAAGCAACGAAGCCTTCGAACAAGAATATCGCCGTGTAATCGGTGCGAACCACCGCTTCTCGCCCGACGACACCAGCGCTATCTGGATATGGAACCGCTTCACCGACTACCTGCGTACCATGAATGCCATGGGCATCCTACGCACAGCCATTTGGGTGATTGGTATCTTCACTCTGTTGAGCGGTATTGTAGGTGTGTCGAACATCATGCTCATCACCGTACGCGAACGAACCCACGAGTTTGGCATCCGTAAGGCACTGGGCGCCAAACCGGCCTCTATCCTGTGGCTCATCATCATCGAAAGTATTACCATCACTACCTTGTTCGGCTACATCGGTATGGTGGCAGGAATCGGAGTGACGGAGTGGATGGACAATACCTTCGGAAACCAGACAATGGATGCCAGTATGTTCCAGGCCAAAATGTTCAGCGACCCTACGGTGGACCTGCACATCGCCATACAAGCCACACTGACGCTGGTCATTGCCGGTACGCTGGCCGGATTCTTCCCCGCCCGCAAGGCTACGAAGATTAAACCGATTGAGGCGTTGAGGGCGGATTAAAGGGAAGCCTCACCCCCAGCCTCTCTCCCAAGGAGAGGGGAGAAAAAGACATAGAATTTAAAAATAGAGATTAATATATAATATGGTATAATACATTCATCATAAAGTATCACCTCCTACTCCCCTCTCCTTGGGAGAGGGGCCGGAGGTGAGGCTTCTTATTCATTATGAAAATAGACAAAGACACTTGCGAGGAAATCCTCGTCACCATCACCCGTAACAAGACGCGAAGCCTGCTGACAGCTTTCGGCGTATTTTGGGGTATCTTCATGCTTGTGGCTCTCATAGGAGGTGGGCAAGGCATGGAACAGGAATTGCGAAAACAGTTCGAAGGATTTGCCACCAATTCAGGCTTTATTTTCGCTCAACCGACAGGCGAAGCGTACAAAGGCTTCCGCAAAGGACGAAGCTGGGACCTGGAAATGGCCGATGTCGAACGAATTGGTAAGTTGAGCAAGATAGAGAGTGCTACTCCTTCGGTGGCCCAATGGGGCAAGACTGCCATCTACGAAGGCAACAAATACGATTGCAGCGTCAAAGGTCTCTATCCGGACTACGAACAGATAGAGCATCAGGAGATTGCTTATGGACGGTTCATCAACGACGTGGACATCCGTGAAGCGCGCAAAGTATGTGTGATTGGCAAACGTGTCTACGAAAGTCTCTTCCCCAAAGGAGGTGACCCCTGCGGAAAATACATACAGGTAGACAGTATCTACTATCGGGTAATAGGCATGTGCTCGTCCGAGGGCAATGTCAACATCCAGGGGCAGGCTTCCGAAGCCGTCACCCTGCCTTACACTACGATGCGGAAGATGTACAACCTGGGCAATACCGTAGAACTGATTTGTTTCACCATGAAGCCGGGTGTAAAGGTGGCCGATGTGGAAGAACAAGTGAAACAGACCGTCAAAGCGGCTCACTACATCTCGCCCGACGACAAACAGGCGGTGATGATGCTCAACGTCGAAGCCATGTTCTCCATGATGGATGCCCTGATGACGGGCGTGCATATCCTGATCTGGATGGTAGGTCTGGGTACCCTCTTCGCCGGCGCCATCGGCGTGTCGAACATTATGATGGTGACCGTACGCGAACGTACCACCGAAATAGGCATCCGCCGTGCCATCGGTGCCCGTCCGCGCGACATCCTGCAACAGATTCTCTCCGAAAGCATGGTACTGACTACCGTAGCGGGTATGGCTGGCATCTCGCTGGCCGTACTGGTACTGCAGGTTCTTGAGGCAGCCGCCAATCCGCAAGGAGTCATCGAAACGCACTATCAGGTCAGCTTCGGCATGGCCGTCGGCACCTGCATCCTGCTCATCGCTCTTGGCGTACTGGCAGGGCTGGCACCAGCCTACCGTGCCATGGCCATCAAACCGATAGAGGCAATACGCGACGAATAGTAATTCCAACGGCATTGAAATGCGGATTTCAAAGCCGTTCGAACGAACATACCAACGACTTTCGAACGACCGTTCGATACCCTTTCGAATGATCGCTCGAAAACCGATCACCCAACATAAGAATATAAACTAACAACAAGCATCAAATATGAAAGCAAAAAAGATTCTGAAAAGCGCATTGCTGGTTATCGTTGCCGGCATCTTCATCTGGACCTTCGTATTCCTTTACCAGAAGTCGAAACCAGAAGTCACCGTATACGAAACAGTCCGTCCCGCTGTGGCCGACCTGGAAAAGACTACCGTCGTCACCGGTAAGATAGAACCACGGGACGAGGTCCTCATCAAGCCCCAGATTTCGGGCATCATCGAAGAAGTCTACAAAGAAGCCGGACAGAAGATAAAGAAGGGCGAAGTGATAGCCAAGGTAAAAGTCATCCCCGAACTGGGCACACTGAATGCTGCCGAAAGCCGTGTCCGCCTGGCCGAAATCAACGGACGACAGGCCGAAACCGACTTTGCCCGCTTAGAGAAACTTTACAAGGACAAACTGATCAGTGCCGAAGAATATGAGAAAGGCGAAGTCACCGTCCGCCAGGCACGCGAAGAACTGCAGGCCGCCAAGGACAACCTGCAGATTGTAAAAGAGGGAATCACCCAAAACAGTGCCTCCTTCTCCAGCACCCTGATACGCTCTACTATCGAAGGACTTATCCTGGACGTACCCGTCAAGGTAGGTAACTCCGTCATCATGAGTAATACCTTCAATGACGGAACCACCATCGCTACCGTGGCCGACATGAACGACCTCATCTTCCGTGGCAATATCGACGAAACCGAAGTGGGCCGTGTCAGCGAAGGCATGCCGGTGAAAATCACTATCGGTGCCTTGCAGGACCTCACCTTCCAAGCCAAACTGGAGTACATCGCCCCCAAGTCGACCGAAGCCAATGGTGCCAATCAGTTCGAAATCAAGGCAGCCGTTACTGTGCCCGACACAGTGGTTATCCGCTCAGGCTATTCGGCCAACGGTGAAATCGTACTCGAACGTGCCAGCCAGGTACTCGCCATTCCCGAAGGCTGCGTCGAATTCAAGGACGACAGTACCTTTGTCTATGTACTGACCGACAGCGTACCACAGCAGCAGTTCCGTCGTCAGCCCATCGAAGTAGGTATGAGCGACGGCATAAAGATAGCCGTCAAGAAAGGCATCACTACCAACGACCTGATACGCAATGCCAACAAGAACGATGAAGAAGAAAATTAACCACTAACCTAACCATCCGAGACAATTCTTATGAAACGATTACTCATCATAGCCTGCATAGCCTGTGCTGCCACCGGCTTGCAGGCACAAGACACCTGGTCGTTGCGCCGCTGCATCGAATACGCCATCGAGCACAACATCAACATCAGGCAAAGCGAAAACGCCGCCCGCCAAAGCGAAGTAGAAGTAAATACAGCCAAATGGGCACGACTGCCCAGCGTGAACGGTAGCGCCAACCAAAGCTGGAACTGGGGACGTACGCAAACCGCCGTGCCCGACGAAAGCACCGGCGACTACTCCACCGTATACGTCAACACCAGCAGCAACGGTACCAACATGTCACTCAGTGCCAGCGTTCCCCTGTTCACCGGACTGCAGATTCCGCACCAGTACGCACTGGCCAAACTGAATCTGAAAGCCGCCACTGCCGACCTGGAGAAAGCCAAAGAAGACATCTCCATCAACGTGGCATCGTACTATCTGCAAGTATTGTTCAACAAAGAACTGCATCAGGTAGCCTTAGGACAGGTAGCCCTGAGCAAAGAACAGCTGCAACGCATCAGCCGCCTGGCCGAAGTGGGAAAAGCCTCACCGGCCGAAGTGGCCGAAGCTAAAGCACGTGTGGCACAAGACGAAATGACTGCCGTGCAGACCAACAACGACTATCAGCTGGCCCTGCTCGACCTCAGCCAGCTCATCGAACTGGAAACGCCCGAAGGCTTCGCACTGGAAGAACCTTCCGTCCAGCTGGAAATAACTCCGCTGACGCCTCCTGACGAAATCTACCAGAATGCCGTAGTCAACAAGCCCGCCATACAGGCAGCCCAGTATCGTCTGGAAGGCAGCCGTCACAGCATCCGCATCGCACAGAGCGGTTTCTATCCGCAAATCAACCTGAACGGAAGCCTGGGCACCAGTTACTACTCGACCATCAACCGTACGTTTAACCAGCAGATGGGTGACAACTTCAGCAAGTACATCGGCCTCAGCCTGAGCGTACCCATATTCAACCGGCTGAGCACCCGCAACCGGGTACGCACAGCCCGCCTGCAACGCGAGAGTTATGCCCTGCAACTGGACAATGCCAAGAAGACCCTCTACAAGGAGATTCAACAGGCCTGGTACAACGCTACCGCTTCCGAAAGCAAATACACCAGCAGTTGTGCCGCCACCGAAGCCAGCCAGGCTTCCTTCCAGCTGATGAACGAGAAGTACATCAACGGTAAGGCAACAGCCGTCGAGTATAACGAAGCCAAACAAAACCTGATGAAAGCCCAAAGCGACGAACTGCAAGCCAAGTACGACTATCTGTTCCGCACCAAGATTCTGGACTTCTATCAAGGCATACCGATAGAATGACGTAAAATAGTCGTATCTTTGTGCCCGAAAAGGATTTAGACGAGACTATAAGCATAAAGATATGAACAAAAAACATGTAAAAGTAGCAGCAGCCTCCATACTGCTGCTATTTCTGTTGGTTGCCGCAGTGGCCTTCCTGAGCCGCGGAAACTTGTTACGACACGTAGCCGGCAAACACATGGCCCGTTTAGAGCAACGCTACGGACTCGACATCGGCTATGAAAAGCTGCACATGAAAGGGCTCCGGACCATCGCTGTCGAAGGACTGACCGTTGTTCCCGCAGGACGCGATACACTGTTGTCCCTGCAGTCACTCGACGTACGCATCGGACTGTGGGCACTGCTTGGAGGCAATATCAATGTCCGTCACGTCGGTATGGACGGACTCTCGCTCCGGTTCATCAAGCAGGATGGCAAAGCCAACTACGATTTTCTGTTCCTTCCCTCCTCGAAAGACTCCCAACCCGAAGTACCTAAAGCAAAGAGAAACTACGCCCGCCGCGTCAACACTTTGCTCGACCTCCTTTTCGGTCTGCTTCCGGGCAACGGCGAACTGAACAACCTTCATATCTACGAACGAAACGACAGCAACTTTGTTGCTTTCCACATCCCCCGACTGCACATTTCCGACCGACGCTTCCAGTCTCAAATGCTCATTCAGGAAGACAGTCTAAGGCAACAGTGGAACATCAGTGGCGAACTGAATCCGTCGGACCGCCGCCTGCATGCCACGCTCACTGCTCCCCAGCTCACCGTCCCCTACATCCGCCGACGTTTTGGAGCCGAGGTACAGTTTGACAGCCTCACGTGCCGTCTGTCACAAGAGAAAAGCGACAACAGCCTTGCTTGCCTTGTAGGAGAAGCCGAAGTGCGCGGCCTGCACGTCTATCACAAGCGTCTGTCCACCGATAAGATCAACCTTGACCACGGCCAACTTCGCTTCCACGTCGATGTGGCACCGCAATCCGTCGATCTGGACAGTGCCAGTCTGGTACGCTTCAATGCACTCACCTTTCACCCCTACATGCGGATAGAACACCCGCAACAATCGGGAGCGGAGCCAACGTGGCACTTCACTGCATCCGTCGACAAGCCCTGGTTTCCGGCCGAAGAACTGTTCAGCTCGCTTCCCAAGGGATTGTTCGAGAACCTGGAAGGCATCCGCACCGAAGGCGAACTGGCTTATCATTTTCTGCTCGATGTAGACTTTGCCCAACTGGACAGCCTCCGCCTTGAATCGGATCTGAAGAGCAGAAACTTCCGCATCCGCCAATTCGGCCACACTCCGCTGAACAAGATGAGCGACGAATTTGAATACACGGCCTACGAAGACGGCCGTCCTGTCCGCACTTTCCCTGTAGGACCTTCGTGGGAGCACTTCACTCCCCTGGCCGAAGTACCGGACCTGTTGCAGATGTCCGTCATGCAAAGCGAAGACGGTGCCTTCTTCTATCATCACGGATTCCTGCCCGACGCACTACGCGAAGCCCTTATACACGACCTCAAGGTACGCAAGTTTGCACGGGGAGGCAGCACCATCTCGATGCAACTGGTCAAGAACGTCTTCCTGACCCGCAACAAGAACATAGCCCGCAAGCTGGAAGAAGCGCTCATAGTCTGGCTGATCGAAGGGCAACACCTCACGTCCAAAGAACGCATGTACGAAGTCTATCTGAACATTGCCGAATGGGGTCCTCTGATTTATGGTATTCACGAAGCAGCCGACTTCTACTTCGACAAACGGCCTTCACAGCTCTCGCTGGAAGAGTGTATCTTCCTGGCATCCATCATCCCCAAGCCCAAACACTACAAGAGTTCTTTCACTCCCGACGGGCGTCTGCGCGACAGCCAGGAAGGCTACTTCCGCCTCATCGCCGAACGACTGGCCAAGAAAGGGCTTATCAGCGAGGAACAGGCCGCAAAAGTGGACATAGCCAATGTCACACTGCGCGGTGCAGCTCTTGCAAGTTTCCATACACAGGCTGAGGAAGGGGAAGAAGAAATGGAAAGTGAATCAAAAGAATTGTGAAGCCAGTGTGAGACTTCACCTTTCACCACATTCCACTGATAATCAACAGTTAGAAGCCGGTGAAAGCGTGAAAGGAGAGAAAAACATCTGTCTTCAGACAGTGTTGTTTCCGGCTACAGCCTTCACCCTTTCACCTTTCTTTTCCCCTAACAGCTGATACAAAGAAGGACTTTACAACCACCAAGTGGCACATGGCGAACACAAACATCTACTTCAGCACCAAGAACTACCTGTAGCCGTTGTGAGCCACACTTGCACGGCTCGCGAGAAACACTTGCACGGCTCACGAGCGACACAAGTGTGGCTCACGAGCAACACAAGCGTTGCTCGAAGCCCCTCTGTATCAGTGTCTAAAATTAAATAAAATGGGAATTACACACAAGAAAAAGTAACTGACAAAAACTGACAATCGTCATAATCAGCAAGTTACAGAGTCATTGTCACGTTTTTGTAACGCTTCATACATTTTCTGAAAGCATTCTTCATCACTTGCATTCTGGTAACAAAAACTTCACTCTACGTAACATCGCCGGCAAAAATCGTACATTTCACGCCCTTTTTCGTATGGAGTTGGACGAAGCACGGTCGTTCTGTTCCTTTCTCGAAGGCTCTCTTGAAGGGCGGTGAGCCGGGGCCTTATCCTTGTCTTTTTTAGGGCGAATGACTTTCACCGGAGCCTTTTCGGGTTTGGGTTTCGGACGACTCGGTGCTTTCCAGTCGGGAGCTTTTGACGAACCGGGACGCAAGCGGATGCTTCCAAAGTCCGAACGGCGGCTGGAATGATAGTGCTTACCATCGCGGATGCGAAAATTGCCCGCGTAAAACGCATGATGGTAACGTCCTTTATAATAACTCACATGGTTGTGACGAGGGCGAGCATGTGCACCGCAATACGTCTTATAGTGTGGAGGACACGGATAATAGAAATGCTTATGGTTGGTGTAAGTCAGATAAATGCGGAAATTCCAACGTCCGCCCGATACATAAACAGGACGGAAGAAATGGGCTGCCTGAATGAAGTGGCCGTACTGGCTACGGTTGAGCACCCAGTGCAAGTCGTCGTTGCGGATGTCCAGACAATCGTAATAGCGGTTCAATGCCCACTCTTCGCCACGAAGCACATTGTCCATCAACGAACCGATGTTCGCGATAAAGTCGTAGTTGATTTCGTACACATCGTTATACTGCGCTTTGCTCAGCTTCAGTTCGTAAGCCATTTTGTCCGTCAGGAAACGGGCTTCAAGACGCACACGGCTGCTGCTCATCGCAGCACTACACAAAACAGTACTTGCCAGAACGGTACAAAACAGGATGATAAATCGTTTCATGGTTCCCTCCTTTTTTAAAGTATTGATTTCTTCATGTTACTATCGGCAAGGATTCCGGCTCCGTTCTCTCTACTCTCTGGTGCGAAGCCTGTCAAACGCCGGTCATTTCCGCTCCGGTGCCTTGCTCATGGCACAAAAATAGGGAGAGAAAATTCCCCTCCCTCGTCACATACTCTATTCCCTGGTAGGGAAATCCCTATTCTTTTGCCAGCACAATGCCGTCGTCCTGCAGCACCACCAGGCGTTTCTTGTACAAGTCGCCCACTGCTTTCTTGAACGTTTTCTTGCTGACGCCGAACATCGCATATATCTCTTCGGCCGGCGTCTTGTCGTTCAGCGGCGTGCGTCCGCCGTTGCTGCGGATATGTTCGAGCAACGTCTTTGCAAAGTCGTCCACCTTGCCTGCGCCGGGCTTCTGAAGCATCAGGTCTATCTTGCCGTCGTCGCGCACCTGCTTCACGTATGCCTTCAGGCGCATACCGGTATGCAGCGGCTGAAATATCTCGCTGTCGTAGAGCAATCCTCCGAAACGGTTCTCGATAATGGCCTTGAAACCCAGGTCGGTCTTCTGCCAGATCAACACTTCCACTTCCTGTCCCGGCACATAGTCGGCTTTTTCCTTCGACAAATAACGGTCTACCTTAGCCGAAGCCACAATCCGGAAACTTTCTTCGTCCAGATGAACGTGAACGACATAACGCTTGCCCACCTGCATTTTCATCTTCTGCTCGCTGAAAGGCACAAACAGGTCCTTCATCAAGCCCCAGTTCAGAAAAGCTCCATACTGGTTGACCCAGGCTACCTCCAGACAAGCAAACTGACCTACCTGCACCAGCGGTTGCTGCGTAGTGGCCACCAGACGTTCTTCGTTGTCCAGATAGATAAAGACATCCAGTTCGTCGCCTACCTTGCAATCTTGCGGCACGTAGCGTTTGGGCAGAAGAATCTCACCCTCTATATCATCGTCGAGATACATACCGAAATCCACCTGCTTCACGACCTTCAGTCTGTTGAATTTTCCTAATTCGATGCTCATAATCTTCTACTTTTCGGGCAAAGATAATGGAAACAGCAGGCAGAACAAAATCGGGAAGCTCATTTTTAGGCCGAACAGACAAAATAACACCCCATACTCCCCACCTAAAACCTGCCGGCGAATGTAAACTGAATATAATTATAACTTTTCAATCTAAAAGATAACTTTCTTCTATGAACAAGTCTATGCTAATTTTATTATCTTTGTGGCGAGAAATATAAAAAGAGACCTTTATATTCACTTTTAAATAATAAAGATTATGGAATTTCTAACTAACGAGAAACTGACCATCGTCGGCGCAGCCGGTATGATTGGTTCGAACATGGCTCAAACTGCCATCATGATGGGCTTGACTAACAACATCTGCTTGTACGACCCGTACGCTCCTGGTCTGGAAGGTGTTGCTGAGGAACTGTTCCACTGCGGTTTCGAAGGTGTAAACATCACTTTCACTTCCGATATCAAGGAAGCTTTGACTGGTGCTAAATATATCGTAAACTCTGGTGGTGCTGCCCGTAAGGCTGGTATGACTCGTGAAGACCTGCTGAAAGGCAATGCTGCTATCGCTGAAGAATTCGGTAAGAATGTTAAGACATACTGCCCCGACGTAAAACATATCGTTGTTATCTTCAACCCGGCCGACATCACCGGTCTGATCACTCTGTTGTACTCTGGTTTGAAACCGGGTCAGGTAACTACACTTGCCGCTCTCGACTCTACTCGTCTGCGCAGCGAATTGGCTAAACACTTCGGCATCTCTATGGACGCTGTTGAAAACTGCCGTACATACGGTGGCCACGGCGAACAGATGGCCGTATTCGCTTCTACAGCTAAAGTAAACGGTAAGGCTTTGACCGACATCATCGGTACTGACGCTCTGACTAAAGAACAATGGGCTGAAATCCAGCAGAAGGTAACAAAAGGTGGTGCCAACATCATCAACCTCCGCGGACGTTCTTCATTCCAAAGCCCGGCATACGTTTCTATCGAAATGATCGGTGCTGCTATGGGTGGTAAAGCATTCCGTTGGCCTGCAGGTACATACGTATCAAACGATAAGTATGACCACATCATGATGGCTTGGGAAACTTCTATCGACACTGAAGGCTGCCACTGCGCTGCTTTGAGCGGAACTGCCGAAGAACAAGCTGCTTTGGACAAGAGCTACGAACACTTGTGCGCTCTGCGTGACGAAGTAATCGCAATGGGTGTTCTGCCTACTATCGACCAATGGCACAGCATCAACCCGAACATCGACTGATAAGCAGATGAAAACTATCATAAGAAGGGCCGCCCACGAGCGGCCCTTTTTTATAAAACTGCTCCAGAAGTGCTGTATCCTCTCCAAAGAACATCTTTTTACACTTTTTTCCCGCTAAAAATTTGCAGTATCAAAAAAAAGACTTACCTTTGCACCCGCAATCGAAAGATAAGCAATGGTGTCATAGCTCAGTTGGTAGAGCAAAGGACTGAAAATCCTTGTGTCCCCGGTTCGATTCCTGGTGACACCACTTTTTTTTAATAAGGTATCGGAATGTAGCGCAGTTGGTAGCGCACTACGTTCGGGACGTAGGGGTCGGGCGTTCGAGTCGCCTCATTCCGACACAAATAAAGAGAGGTCATAAAATATGTGCCTCTCTTTTTATTTTATACTGTATCTTCACATCCGCACGAAAAAGCATCTAACTAAATCAGGAAAAGATAATGCGTATACTGTGCCATTCCAGTGCACTGCCTGCTGCACTGCAAGTGCACTAACTATTGCACTGTGAGTGCACTGACTACTGCACTGTGAGTGCACCAGTTATTGCACTAACAAGGGATAACTGGGAACTGTAACCAGCCGTTAAGTCTTAGCCATCCATTACTCAGGCCGTTAGTTAGCGAGTAGGTACAGCCGCCTGCTTTGATGCGGCTGTCCTTTTCTATCAAAAAGTATTCAACCGGAGAAAATCACTGTTTCGTTACTTTTTTCCCCACTTGGCCTGCAGCACATCCAGTTCCTTTTGAGTAACAGATATCACGCTGCCATGTCTCGGAAAAAAGTCTTTCACGAAAGCTTTAGGAATAGAGTCAAATTCGCATAAATCATGACTTGACTGATACTCGTACTTACCCGACGTGTACAAATCGTACATCAAAATATAAGTTTCCGAATCGTTCAGTTTAAATATACTCGATCCCTCGACAGGCGTCTTGCCTGCATAAGCATCGTAGTACTTGAAGTCTTCTGTCCAAGGCCCCTGCAGGCAAGTCGAAGTAGCCTTTTGGATACCGTTTTTTATTTCCTTACCGCTTTCGTCTTTGGTATTTCCTTTATAAAACAGGTGCCACACACCGTCCTTGTAAATGATATCGTTGTCGATGGAACCGAACTTTGCGCTAAACAGCTCCTTCGGTTCAGACTCGAATCCGGTAAAGTCTTCGTTGGCATAAGCATAGTAAGTGACCAACCCTCCGACTTCTTTTCTGTTAAGCGTAAAATAGATCATATACTTCTTGGCTACAGGATCGTATATAGTCTGCGGCGCCCATACCCAGTGGGCGTTTCCAAAATGCTCCGGATAATCATTTGCAAGCTCTATATAAGCATGAGACCAATCAATAAGATTGTCCGACTTCATCAGGACAATGCCAGGATTCTCTCCCCAACCGTTCTTTGCGGTAAACATGTCCGTTGCCACGATGTAGTAAGTTTTCCCGTCTTCTCCTCTCAGGATATGAGGATCTCTGATGCCTCCACTCTTGGATATGGTATCCGACGCAATAATCGGCTTATTATCATTTAAAGCCATCCAGTGAACCGCATCCGTACTGACAGCAAAACGCAACTGCTCCTGAAGCTCGGGAGTACCGCTACCTTCGAAGTATGCAAACAAATATCCCACATACTTGTCTTTTTCCGCCTGATTGGAACAGGCCGTAAGCACGATGATACAAACAGCACAAAGTGCCAATAAACGATTTACAATTTTCATACACATAAAAAAGGAAAAGGGTGTATCAGGAGAAAGTTTGTCATTGCTCCCGATACACCCTTCATTAACAAAAGAATTATCTCAGCTGCACCACTTCCGAGAAGATATAATCATTGGAAGCTTTCGCTTTCAGGCCTACCCGCGCATACAGGAATTTGGCATTATTCGTCTCGGCGTTGTCGCTAATATCATAACTGAACTCATTGGTACCCACTTGTGCGTCAGAACAAGAATATTCTGCAATCTTGGCCACATTGTCCACAAACATCGTAGAAGAGACAAACAAAGTCAATTTGTCTATTTCCGCATCTTCTACAATCTGATCGACTTCCGTACTGACGGTTATCACATTATTGTTAAAGGAGATGCTGGAATTCCGCAACATATAATAAGGTGTAACCTCGATGTCCAGTGTCTGTGCTCCCTGAATATCCACTTCAATGGTATCTTTCATAGGAACCCAGGGACCTCTATCCTGTCTCAAGACAATCTGATAATGTCCGTCGTACATCAGTGAATTAAATTCACCATCCGAATTGACATACAAAGGAATCGTTCCGGAATTTTCATATTCACTACCTTTCTGAATGGCATACAGTATATTGTCTCCATCGCCTCCGGTTCCTCTCAGCTGCAAAGATTCGCCATTATAGGTAAATCGGCCATTGAACTGATTCGAAGGTGCATCAAAATTATCTATCTCGCAACTGAACATACTCAAGGTCAGTAGCATTGCAAACAAATATTTCAGTTTCATACGATCTTGCATTTATATTAGTCTACTATTATTGATAAGGATTCTTCACCAGTTTCGGATTATTACTGATCCAACCATCGTCTATCGACCCGTAATAACACTTCATAGTAAAGTTACGTGGGTTAGGAGCCATATAAGAATCCACTTTCTCAAAAACCCACTTACCGTCGTTCTCGTCACCCGGAGCATAAACCCGATAGGGGAATAGAGCATACATCTGAGAAGTTTTTCCACCGATCTCATTGTCCCATACTTCATGAGCAAGTCTCCAACGCTTCAGGTCCCACCAACGATGGTCCTCGAATGCAAATTCTACACGATATTCATTGACTATATGGTCGAAAGTAATCGTTTCTGCTGTCAATTCCTTAATGCCACCTCTCTTACGTACCTCATTGATATATTTAGCAGCATCAGACTTATTACCCAGTTCGAATGAAGCCTCGGCAGCAATCAGCAATGCTTCAGCAAAACGGAAACGGGGGAACCACATGTCGCTGTTCCGTGTTTCGGAACCGGCATTCTGTGTTTCGTCAAGGAACTTTCTGACCAGGAAACCTGTTTTATTGAACTTTTCACCAGCCGTAGCCATAGGACCATCTAAAGCTGTGATGAGAGTTCCGTCCTCCAACGTTTCGCCCAGATTGCTGATTTTCTTACTCCAAGTTCCGCCTTCATTCATCAAAAGTCCGGCCTGCAGAACTACCGGCTCATCCCGATATGTGGCCGAAGGATAGATCACTGTTCCCCAAAGACGTGCATCCTTATTCAGGAAAGGCTGATCGGCCGAGTCGTAAAATACATAATTGCCACTTTCATCAGTAGTCTTGATCTCCGGATCACTTCCGTCTCTGTTTTCGAAAGCCTCAACTAGGTTCAGCAAAGCTCCCAAAGCATTGCCCTGAACACCGTCTTTCATTGAGAAAGGCATACACCACGAAGTAAAGTTGGTAGTAACCTTATCTTCCACCGAACGGTCGAGTGCCCAAATAACTTCTTTGTTATCGGACTTCTGGCAGATTGCCTGATAGAAGCTCAGACCCAAATTGTTCGGATCGGAGATTTGCAGTTTGTAAGGACTTTCATTTATAATCTGTTGGGCCGTAGTCAAAGCCAGCTCGTAATAACCCTTCGCTTTGTCAGCAGGAATTCCGACTTCACCTCCATCGGTCTTCAGATCGGGAGTTTTCGAGTTTCCATAATTAGCAATGGAAGCCGCATAGACAGCAGCACGTGCTTTCAGCATCAAAGCAGCCCATTTGTTGGCACGGGCAGCATTCACAGTAGGCTCGTCAGACAGATAAGACGCAATCTGAGTACATTCGTCGATAATGTAGTCGTAGATTCCGCTTTCGGTAGACCGTGGCAACTGGTACGTTTCGATAGGCACATTCGGGTCATACGTATACACATTGTCCTCTACTATCGGCATGCCACCCAACGAACGGGCGGAGCAGAAGTAATACCATGCTCTAAGGAAACGGGCTTCGGCCTCGAAAGACATCTTATCGCTCTCTGGAATGTTCTGACTGCCTCTAATACCCTGAAGGAACAGATTGACAGATCTTACAAAACCATAATCGCGTACCCGCCAGGAATTGCGGTCATACTCGGTAAAGATAATCCACGGACTGCCATAACAGGTATTGGCCTCATCCAACTGATTGTAACTTCCATAATCACCATTATTCTGTCCCCAATTCACCTTGCCGTAAAGATTGGACAAAACCGACAGAACCAGCTGAGGGTCGTTATAAATTTCACTTTCAGGAATAACATTTTCGGGTTCCTGATTCAAAAAAGATTCTGAACAACTGCACATACCTGCTAAAAGCAAGCACATGGATGCGTATTTTAATGATCTAAATTTCATATTCGCAATAAATTAAAAGTCCATAGAAAAGCCTACATTCACAACTTTCATATTAGGATAAGCCATACCGTTGGTTGCTGTAATTTCAGGATCAATATCAAAATTAATGTTATCGAACGAAAGCAAATTCTGTCCGGCTACATAAACTCTGAATTTAGAAATACCAACCTTAGAGGTCCACTGCTTAGGAAGGGTATAGCCAAGTTCGATATTACGCATTTTCAGATAAGTAACATTGGTATACCAGAAGTCGCTGGGCCATTGCGTACAATCACTGCTGTTACGTGTTCGCAAAGCGATAGGATAATCACCGATGATATATTCGCTGTTAGGATCCCATATATCGGCCAGTCTTGTAGAATGATCCCACAAATATTGTGAAATGTTCTTATTCTGGTCGAAGTAGCGCAAGAAACCCTGCTGTTCGTAAGTATAAGCTGTTGCGCCCACAAACTCTGCACGGAAATCGATGCCTTTCCAGTCAAAGCCTAAATTGAAAGCAAAGTTTACCCACGGAGTACCACCCTGACGATAACCGATAGGACGCCAGTCGGCATCATTGATCAAACCATCGCCATTCATATCCTTGTATTTCGCATCACCGGGTTTCAGTGTCTTGTTACCCTGATGATCCTGATCGACCGGATGGTTGGCAATTTCCTCCCAGCTTTGGAACTGTCCGTCCGAAACAAGCGAAAAGGCCACATCGGTATATCGTCCGGTAATGTTTCCTGCCTGATATCTGTACATATCCCATTGGCTTGAGAAACGGGGTTTGTATCTGTCGCCCACATACCATCTTGAATAAGAAATATTTCCACTGAAGAAGTAATTCAAATCATTCACACGGTCTCTCCAGTTGACAGAGGCATCAATACCCTTAGCGTAATTAGAATTCAAATTCTCCTGTGGAAGAGTAAATCCAACTTCATCTGGAATCTTCACATCATATCGACTCGCCAACAAACCGGTCTGGTCTCTGCGGAATACATCGATAGAAGCATTCAGTCTGTTGTTCATCAATCCCAAATCAAAACCGATATTCAAAATCTTCGAACGTCCCCAAGAAATATTGTCGGTAGCCAATCCTGTAACCTGACTTCCTGTAACCAGCGCTCCATCCAGAACTGCACCACCACTGTTATAATTATAACCTACAATATGGCTCAAGGCTGTACCTAATTCCTCACCCAGTACACCATACGAAGCACGAATCTTGAAGTTGTCGATATAATTCGACAGGAAATCATTCTCTTTCCAGAAGTTTTCTTCCGAAATACGGTAACCGACAGAACCGGAAGGGAAGAATCCCCAACGTTTTCCTTCTTTGTAGCGATACGATCCGTCATATCTGCCGGAAAGTTCTATTATATACTTATTGGCATAGTCATAATTCAACCTTCCGATGTATCCCATTCTGGTTTGAGGATTACCGATACCATCAGTAATGTTGGACAAACTTGTCAAATCAAGGAAAGGAATACCGTTGGCCTCCGGATTACCCAACATATACATATAAGGATACCTGGCTTTTTTGGCTTCGAAACCAAGCACAGCATTGATGTGATGCTGATCGAAAGTGTTCTCGTAGGACAACTGAATATTGGAAGTCATTTCATGATTCATCGTCATATTACGCTCAATGTAACGCCCAGTTCCAGCTTCTACTACATTATAAGAATCATTCTCTTCATCATATTCATAGAATTTATAAGAATATTCTCTGTTTTCCAGTCTTCTGTTGGCTAATGAATAGCTGAACAATCCTCTGGCTTTCAATCCTTTGATAATTTCATATTCAATTGTTCCATTCACCTGCATTACTGCCCATTGGTCAGTCATTTTTCCGGCATGCTGATAGTTCATCCAACCGAAGCTGTCTTGTGCCCACGGTGCCGAAATGGCCGGATAATTGGGATTATCGTTGGCATAAGGCTTCAATGTAGGCAAGTTATTATAAGCCGCATTAATAGGCAGGTTGTAGTCGTCGCCAGGCAAACCGGGATTATCAGTAGTCTCTAAACGTCCGTTGATAGACATACCGACTCTTAACTTATCGTTAATATCAAAATCGATATTCGACTGTATATTCGTACGGTCAAATCCGTTGAAACCACGTATCGTACCTTCCTGACTGATGTGACCTACACTGACATAATATCTTGCCTTTTCGGTACCACCCGATATATTGGCATTGATATAGGCCTGAGGTGCTTTCACCCAAATGTATTTGTACCAGTCAAAAGAAGTGTGTTCAGGGTCTACCTGATTCACCCACTTGTCATACTCTTCTTTTGTCACTGTACGGGGTGTACCATTGATTGTCTCAGTCTGGATGATGGCAGCCAGATAATCCTGTGCAGACGCCGGTTTCGGATAATTGGAGGGCAACTGCCAGCCATAGTAACCGTTCAGATTAACTGTGAGTTTCTGATTCTTGGCCCCCTTTTTCGTGGTAACCACAACAACTCCGTTTGCAGCCTGCATACCATAAATGGCTGCTGTAGCATCCTTAAGAACAGACACCGATTCGATATCGTTAAAATTCAGTTGATTCAGCGTGGCAACATCTTTCTGCACACCGTCGATGATCACCATCGGAGTACCCATATTACGAATCTGGATATTAGGTGCAGCACCTGGCCGACCATTATCCTGACGGAAGTTAATACCCGGCAACTTACCGACAAGGGCTCCTGTAGCCGTCACACTTTTAGAGTGGGCAATTTCTTCCGAACCTACTGAAGAAATTGCACCCGTAACGGTAGCCTTTTTCTGTGCCAAACCAAAACCTGTCACAACAACCTCGTCCAGCATAGACAGATTCTCCTTAAGAACGATTGTCAGATCTGTCATCGCAGATTTCACAGCTATCTCTTTTGTCTCATAACCAATAAAAGAAATGACCAGTTTATCACCTACAGGAACAGACAACTCAAAATTACCATCAATATCCGATATCGTTCCTTTCTTGGTTTCTTTCGAAACGATATTTGCTCCGATAATAGCCAAACTATTTTCATCGACCACCTTACCCTTAACATTTATGTTTTGGGCACAAAGGTCAATCCCTACAAATAATGCAAAAAACAGGTATAACCATCTTTTGCACAAAAGCAACGCGCTTTTGTAATGTTCATTATTCCTCATAAAATTATTTGATTTAAACAGTTAACTCTCTTTCCGATTTATAAATTCACAACCACCTGCTTGCCTGTATAGCGTACTTTCTTGTCGGCCGCTTTAATGACTTTCTCGGCTGACGGTTTGCCAGGCTCCATAATAGTGATGTTGAAATTGCGTTTTTTCAGCATACCGGGATATTCGCCCTGACGGTCAGAAATCGTAAGTGTACGTTCTGCATCATTCCAGACAAACTTGATAGTAGAATACATGCCTTTCTCATAGTTGTAGTTGTCGAACTCGTCTTCGTAAAGTGTAAACTCACCGTCGGCACCCGGATAGACGCAGATATCCAGATTGTCCCACTTCTTTTCTTCGGCATACTGCACTGCAGGGCCTAAAGGCATGATACTTCCGGCCTTGATGTAAACTGGCATGATAGAAATGGGGCATTCACGCTTCACATCACGTCCTCCTTCCAATACCTCATTGGTCCAGAAATCAATCCATTTCGTACCCTTAGGCAAATAGACTTCGAAAGGTTTGCTGGCCTTAGCCACATCGGGAACAGTAGTCACACCCTTGTTGTTCTCGACTTTCTTAGTATAAAGAGGCTCGGTAACAGGACAAGCCAGAATATTACGTCCGAACAGATATTCATCGTCAAGCAGAATAGCCTTGCGGTCCGAAGCGAAATCCATCACCAGCGGACGCATCATCACGCCGTCTTTGTGAACAGACTCACCTGCCGTACTATATATATAAGGTAACAGACGGTAACGGAGTTCGATGATACGTTTCTGAGCATCGTACGCCCAGTCGCCTTCTTTGCCAAACAACCATATCTCGTTCAACATAGGAGAAGAACAATGGTTACGCATCATGGGCTGGAAACATCCCCACTGGAACCAGCGTACATGCAATTCCTGATAAGCTACATTGTTCCAATCGTTATTATACTCCCAACCGAAGAATCCTGCAAGGTCAGTAGTCCAGAAAGGAATACCACAAAGCATATAATTCAGACCGGCCGGAATCTGCTGACGCATCGTATGCCAGCTCGACACAACGTCACCGCTCCAACTGAACGAACCGTAATGATGTTGTCCCAAGTAAGAGGAACGAGTCATCAGGAACAGACGTTTGTCATCGGATACTTCACGCTGATGTTCGTAAATACCCTTATTTGTCACCAACGGAAAAGCATTATGGACTGAACGGAACGAACCATCGGCCGTCATCATATCGAAATCGCTTTCTTTCACATTAAAATGATCCGGTTCAGTCGAATCCGTCCACCAGGCATCCATTCCCATGTTATACATCGGTGTAAGATACTTCCAATAGAGATCACGTGCCTTTTCATTAAACGGATCGTAAGGAGCTGTACCAGAATTAGCCGGCCACGTATCAAAAGGAATCAAAGCGTTCATCTCTTTCAATTCCTTATATTGGTCGGTCCATGGTCCGAAACTGGCCCAAATAGAAATCATCAGATGAGCATTCTGCTTGTGCACATAATCTACCATTTCCTGCGGGCTTTTGATGCGAGGTTCTTTTGCCAATTTTTTAGGCTGTTCGCCATTCGGCATATACTTCATCCATTTTTCATCACCAATCTTATTTATATAATTGGGATTCATGAACTTCATGGCATTCCAGTTCGAGTCACATCCCCAGTACTGCCAGTCCTGCACAATACCGTCGAGAGGAACTTTGAGCTCACGATATTTATCGAGAACGCCACAAAGCTCATCCGGACTTTTATAGCGCTCGCGACATTGCCAATAACCCATTGTCCAAAGCGGAAACATGGTAGCCTTTCCGGTCAAATCGCGCAACGAAGATATCACTCCATCCATCGTTCCGTCCTCATAAAGGAAATAATAATCGGAAATCAGTCCTACCTGCGATGAAAACGAAGTTTCATAAGGTGTATCGTTGAATTGTGAGATACCCGGATTATCCCAATATACTCCGTAACCTTTGTGAGAAGTGAAATAAGGAATGCAGATGTTGGTATTGACGTTACGCAACTCAATCTGCTGGTTACGATGATTCATTGCCCCAGTCTGACGCTGCCCCAGTCCATAGATAACCTCATCGGGCTGCAGCAAAAACGACTGACTTATCGTATACGAGTCTTTATTGACATCCTTACGCGGCAGGAAGTTGGTACCAAAAGGCTTTTCTGCCAGAAGAGTCTCTCCTTTCAGGTTACGATACTCTACCTGACCGGTTTTCGTATCAAGAGCCACCTCCATATTGGCCGTCTTCATCACCATATCTTCCCCTTTCTGTTCGAAAGAGATATTCACTTCCTGCGGAGTCATTATCACAGGATAACTTTTCTTTTCCGGCATTTCGGCCGAAGGATACTTGACCACACGTACAATAGAAGGAGAATAAAAAACGACTTCTCCATTAAGCACAGGCTGTGCTGTCGAGAACTTGACTCCTGTAGCGGTCTTTTCAACGGTTTGTGCCGTAAGAGAAGTTGCAGCCAGAAAGGCAGCTACTAAAAAATAGTTACGATTCATAGATTAACTTACTTTATTTAGGTTTCCAAAAAAAGAATCCAAACAGAAACAAATCTGATAACGCTACAGGGCATAAGCCTCGTATTTCTTTGCAGAAATATCAATAACGCTAACCGATTCTTTCCTGCCAATTCTCTGGATGCAAAGGAAACAATGCAAAAAGTAAGTAATCTGTTTTTTTGAATCAATAACAGGACTCTATTGCTTCAGAGGGTGGTTTTACTCATTTCCACCGCTATTTTGAACGGATTCTACCCTATCAAAGATACTTTTCTGGTATTCGCTTGGAGTCATTCCGAATTCATCCTTAAAGCATTTTGTAAAATGTTTCCGGTTAAAATAGCCTAAGAACAAGGAAACATCAGACACGTTTTTATTACGGTCTTCCAACAGAATCTTGGCATGCTTCATTTTAACCTTCTTGATATATTCAAGCGGAGTAAGTCCGGTAATGGATTTCAATTTTCTTGTCAAAGAGGATCTGGACATACCAACCTTCTCTGCAAGTATCGACACATCAAAATCTGGTTCTGAAATATTATCTTCTACAGCTTTCAGAATTTTCTGAAGTAATAATTCATCAAGCTGCACAACCTCCATATCCGAAATTTCTATCTCAGCTTTGACTTTGTCATTTCCCGGCATTCTCAAATAATCGCGCATCTTCGCCAATTCGACACTATCGGCATACAGTTCCTCATTCTTCGAGTTACGCCGCTTTATATCGTATCTTGCCCAAAGCAAAATCAGCGATAATCCAAACAGGACATAAAACATTTTAGCCCACCACGTCTCATAAAAAGCAGGAAGACAAGTTACACGGACAGAAGTCACATTCTGGCTCCATACGCCATACTTATCCGTGGCTTTTACCTCAAAAATATAATCACCTTTGGGCAGATGCTTATAAGAAACTGCATTTTCTCCAATACCCGTATAGCTCCATTCTTTTTCCAGACCTGCCATCCGATATGCATATCTTATTTTTTTAGCATTCAGAATATCCAAAGAAGAGAAATTAAATTTGATGTTATTGCTATTTCTTGTCAAAGTAATCCCTTTTTCGAGTCGGGTTCCCGGTTCCTGAAACAACAATGAACGGTCTTTGACAACTACATCGGTAATAACAGTTTTCACATTTTCTCCCACTTTGTCCAATTTATCAGAGGGAGTAAACAGACACAATCCCGGAATACCGCCAAATGCCAGTTTACCGTCCAGCATCCTGCACATCGTAGTAGGAATAAACCGGTCAAGCAAGAATGATTTATCTCTGGTTAAATACGAATCTTGCGCATTATTCCGAGGGTTATATTCTATCAACCGTTGATTAGTTGACACCCACAAATGGCCATAAACATCAGCAACAATCTGATTGACCGCATCTCCGTTTAGCCCGCATACAATTGTATAGTCCTCGCAAGTATCTGCTACACCGTCGTACAACAGTACGCTTCCCTCAGTGGTACCAATCCATAGGTTTCCATCCCCAGAGAGATCCATACACGAAACCGACTTTACCTCATTCCAACATTTCAATACTTTGTCTTCCTTTATCTTATATACTCCATCTTTCAATGTACTTACCCATATTCCCCCTTTCTTATCCGATAAAATAGCAGAGACATACCCTAGTTGGGGAAAGCTGTAGCGTATCGTATCTTCCGACAGCGAATAACCTATTAAACCTTTGTCCGTTCCTATCCACAACAAATTGTTATTATCCTCGTATACTTTCGTGAAATACGAATAAGAATCGCTTGGCAATGATATTTTCTTATCAAGCCTCATCGATTGACCAGAATGAGAAAGTTCGAATAACATGGAAGAGTTTTCCTGTATTACCCATACATTTCCTTTCCGTTGTGAAGGAGCCATCTGTTTCACTGCCCAAAGCGGAACCCGGGCAATATCCGGATAATCGACAAATAAAGATACATCATTACTCTTTAAGTTATAAAGACACAATCCTGTTCTTTCCTGCGATAGCCACACGTAATTTTCACCAGCATCGCAGACAGCCATGATTGCCGGATTAAATCCAACCCTGTTGCGCAGTGCATCAAGCGAATATTCAATCGGCTGTTTATTCACAAAACTGATAATAAAACTAGGCATATCAAAAGCTGCCACCCAAATATTCCCATTTTTATCACGTATAATGTCATTCAACATTTTATTGAATGGAGACAACATATTTTGGGGATGCATCTGTTCTAAAGTTCCTGTCTGCTTATTATACCTCATTGAAATCAGATCGGACATGGTCGTAAACCAAAGATCACCATTTTCCTCATCTTGAGCGAGATACAGCACTCTTGTTTCCTGCTGTCCCTGAGAGTTAACCGGTAAGGGAGAGCTTTTATACATTTCCTCCTCCGAAGCCCAAGGATCAAATTTCACCACCCCATGCGCCCACGTTCCCAACCAAAAGAAGTCGTTCTTTACGTCCTGAATAATCGAAGTTACTGTATACGATAAATACGAACGCTTAAAAATGACAAAAGTATCGTTTGTTTTATCATATCTGGCAACTCCATTATTCGAGATTGTCACCCAAATATCTTTCTGACGTGTCTTACAGAATCCGTTGACATGAGATGGAAAACCATCATCATTGGTTATCGGATAAGATTTTACAAAAGTACCTTTCATATCATACTTTAAAAGCATCCCTGTTTTTGATACCCACATAAATCCATCCGAATTCCAAATTGACATAATGAAAGAAGACGAAAGATGCGTTGTATCCAAAGGTACGATACTGTATCCTTTCTTATCCAAAATATAAGCACCATGATCGGTTCCAAACCAAATCCTACCATCATCTGCCTCAGCGATGCATTGCACTGTATTATCATTCAATAAATTAGGAGTCTCAAAGTCCGAACGGAAAACCTTTATCTGATAACCATCATCCCTGCATAATCCATCAACAGTACCATACCACATATATCCTTCACTATCTTGAAAAATACGATGTAAAGCACTCACCGGCAATTGAGGAACAGAGGGAATTCTAGTCATTTTAATGTTTTGCGCATATAAACCAAAACAACAAAGTAGCATCCAACCTAATAAAGAGAAAACTTTCATCTGCTTTTTCATATCAATCTCAACTTCATTTTAATATCAGCTAAAGCTGCGCTATACATCATATATGGAACTTCAGCAGCATGCTGCATTCTGTATGGAAATTTGGCGTTTTTCAAGTATAAATTACTGCAATATTCGCAAGATTTTCTGATATTAGCAAGCAAAAGGACAACAAAAAAAGCGTGAAGCCTCTACAGGTTCACGCTTTTATATCATTTTGTCTAACTATATGATCAGAACAACTTAGCTGGATATTCACCGGCATCAACTAATGCCTTGATCTTGTCAACTACGCTTTGACGATCTTCCGGATAGGTAACGCCAAACCATTTGCTGGTAGTATCCAATACCTCTACAGTAGCAGTGCCTTCGTTGATCAGTTTATCTACCATCAACGGAATAAAGAACTCGCTCTTCAGATTTTCCATGTTTTTCGGATCGCTCAGGAAAGTCTTGAAGAACTCTGCGCTATAAGCAAAGTAATCGGGAGTAAAGCCCCAGAAGTTCATGCTGACCGGAGTTGTGTCGGCTGTAGCTGTCCATTCACCGTTGTCATCAATATACTTCACTTCACCGTCAATGCGTTGGATCTTAGTACGTTCTACTACAGAAGTCAACAGATGCTTGTCGTCTGTAGTACAAATACCACGTGATACAGTTCCACTTTCGCTCAGTGTGTTACCTACACGGAAACCAACCATTGAATATACATTCTTGGAACCTTCCGGCAAGTTAGCAAGGAATTTACCCATTACTTGGAAAGAATCACGTCCGTAGAAGTCGTCGCAGTTGATTACAGCAAAAGGTTCCTTAATAACGTCGGCGCCCATCATTACTGCATGGTTTGTACCCCACGGTTTCGTACGGCCTTCAGGGCAAGTAAAACCTTCGGGCAGTGCGTCCAATGACTGGAATACCAATTCACACGGAATATGATTTTCGTATTTAGACAGAATCTTATCACGGAAATCTTGTTCAAAATCCTTACGGATAACAAAAACAAGCTTGCCAAATCCGGCCTTGATTGCATCGTAGATAGAATAATCCATAATGGTTTCACCATTCGGACCCAGTCCGTCCAATTGTTTCAAGCCTCCGTAACGGCTACCCATACCAGCAGCCAGCAAAAATAAAGTTGGTTTCATATCAGTTATATTAAAAATAGGTTAGTATATCGTTTTGCATAGATAATGCGACAAAGTTAAAGAATTTTGCTGGAATAATCCAATAAAATTGCCGGAATACAACCAAAATAACCTACACCCCACAAACAGACCTACTTATTGTAACAAACTATCAGAACGGATAACCAATGGCAAAATGTACAGCCAAGCTATCGCGGAACTTCGGAATATTATAATAACCCGACTTGCCAGTGTCGTAAGGATTATGAAGTCCGACACCACAGTCGACACGGAAAACAAGAAAATCCAAATCGTAACGCAAACCGACTCCCGTGCCCAAAGCTATCTGGTTGGCAAAATCTTTCAGAGTCAGTTCACCACCGGGTCGGGAATCGTCCTTACGCATCAGCCACACGTTACCCGCATCGAGGAACAAAGCTCCGTGTAAATCACTGATAATACGGAAACGATACTCCACATTGGCTTCGAAACGGATATCACCCACATGATTGATGAACGAGTACTTATTGTCTTCATCGGGCGGATAGCCACCAGGACCGATATTACGCGCCGTAAAAGCACGTACACTGTTGGCACCACCGATATAGAACTGTTCGGTATAAGGTGCCGTAATAGCATTGCCATACGACCAAATGGCACCGGCAGCTATACGTGAAGCAATCATCTGATTTCTGTCTATCCGGAAATGATAACGAAACTCCGTATTCAACTTCAGGAATTGGGCAAAAGGTACCCCCAACAGCGTTTTATCCCTTTTACTGAAAGGTTCACCAAACATTCGGTAAATCGCAGAAGTCAGGTTACCTGCCGATGCTACGGTTGTCTGCCACCAGATGGGGTTACGTACCGAACGCAATGAAGCGTTGTCGTATGTATAAGTATACTCTATGGCCGGAACAAACTGGTCGCGCAAGCTGACATACAGAGCCGGATTTTCTGCCTGCAGATTCTGAAACGCCTCTGTAGGATTACGCAGCACATTAAAGGTTAGCCGGAAAGGTGTAAAGCTATGCTTGCTGGTAGGCTTGGGTTGAAAATCATACGTAGCGTTTCCGCCAAAAGCCAGCAATTTATAGTACTTGGCACGATTCAGCTGATCAACATACAGACGGAAAGTTGTCGTAGCCGGAAAGTCATACTCACGATCGCCCATCCGGGGAAAAACAACACGCGGAAACATCAACGACGTGGATAGGCCCATTTCGTAACTGTTCATCAGCGAAGAACGGTCTTTACCCGTCTGCCATTCGTAAGACCCGCTCAACTTCACATTCCACGTCTCGCCACCACCAAACACATTGTTCTTCGTCAACGTAAACGATGCTCCCGGACCAGTCTGGTTGTTACTTTTCATCTTTACATTGAAGTCGAACTCAGCATCGTAAGGCTTGTCGAGCATAGCCACAATCTTAACATCGAGCGTATCGGAAACAAGTGCCGTATCGCGAGGCACATATTGAATATCGGCATAACGGAAAATGCCAACGTTGGACAAACGACTTTGCACACGGCTCTGACGGTAAGCGCTATACAGTCCTTCGAAAGAGCGACGACGTGTGATACCGGTACTGTCCTGCACCTGACGCTTCATGCGATAACCCTGATAGTTCGTCCATCGGTACACCATATTGGGACGAAGTTTTAACTTGTCATGATAATAAATCTTCAGACCTTTGTACTCCACACTATCATTGGGCATTTCTCCTTGTCTTCCCATCAGGAAAAATGATTTCCGCCCCACATAGAAAGGCCGTTCTGCCTGTTTCGACATGCCAGCAACCGGTACCATACGCATAGCCACATGCCCACCGGGCATCAGCGTAGTATCGGCCTGGTATACCAGATAATCGGGACGGAAATAATAACATCCTACGTTGCGAAGCAAATCACTGATGCGAGTACGTTCACCATCCAGATCGAGTACATTAAACTGCTCGCCCGGACTGATGAGCGACCGGCGACGGCTCGCCTCCATGATGCGCAGCGTACGTTCACTGAAACCGTGATAGGTCACCGTATCAATCACATAAGGATTGCGCATGTCGACCGTATACTGCAACTTGGCCTTCAGCGAATCCTTCGGGTCGATAAAAGTCTGATAACTCACCGTACCATTGAAATAACCATAATCGCGCAACAGATTGCTCGCCGCTTTCTGACGGATATCGGGATTGACTGAGGAAAGCAATACCGGCTTGGCTGCAAACTTATTGAATATCCAGCGGCCGATGCCTTTCTCGTACTTCACAAACCCATTGTATACCCACAGGCCAAAAGGAAACGGAATGCGCACGGTCGAACTGCCGAAAAAGGAATTGTTCGGAGCAGTGGCAAGGGCAGCTTCAATCTCTTCCATAGCCGTCTCGCCTACCGGCGTAGTGCTGCGGTTTTCCACGATCATCGGCTTCTGTCCCGTATAGAGTATTTCTCCTTCGGGCAGATGTTTCGTTGTAGAACATGCCGACAGAAAAGCCACACCTATTATATATAATATCAGTCGTTTCATATCTTTTCTCCTCATTCTTCTTGTCACTCTTCTACCAGTTTTTCGTCCTTCTTCTTATTACGCTTGAAGATGAAAAGCTCGCCCAAGCGGTCCATTTTCCGGCGAAGTACAAGACCGACACCTGTTTCTGTAATTTCACCGTCCAGAATACTCTCGTAGTTCTTGTTGTGGAACACACGCACATAACGGGTACCTGAAGCATCCAACCGATACTCCAGCGAGATGTTGTCAATGAACGATTCTACATCATTGGTGGCATTGGCTCCGGTCGATACCTTGCCGCCAATCACAATTTGTACGCGGTCGTTGAAGAAGCGTTGCGAATAGCGGAAACTTACATCGGTCTGTTTCTCGCCAGTTTCGGCTGCCGTCCGGTCCTCAATGCCTACGCTGAAGCTGGCATCCATCTTCTCGAACGCCGAACCGGCAAGAGCATTGATCTGGCTCTGCAGCACACTGTTCAGCGCGGCACCCATATTCAGGCCGCCTCCTTTGCCGCCGTTCTTCATGTAGACACCCGTAGCAAGCATGGCAATGGCCTGCGTACTACGCTCCTCGGCTCCCATAGCCTGCAGTTCGTTCTCGACCGTTGCATCTTCAGGAGCCGTAATGTCGAACACCAGATCGGGTGCTTCCAAGCGGTTCTTGATAGAGATGGAAACATCGAAGCTGACCATCCTCGACCCGCCGTTATCATCGCTGGCCACCGAAGCACGTTTACGCTCTGTTGCCTTCAGGTTCAGGATAGGATTCATCAGATCGCCTCTCCACTCCACATAACTGCCATTTGTCAGCTGGAATTCTTCCAACGGAATGACAGGAAGCGAATACTTCAGTCTTCCTCCCGACAGCGTATAGCGCCCGTTCAGATTCATATCACCCATCGGGGTATATTGCAGCGTAAGGTCGCCGCCGCCTTCCAGCACTACGTAATTACTGCGGTCGGGATTGAGGTCGGCCCGCAACTGCACAGAGTTGTCTATGTGAACCGATACAACCATATCCATTCCGCCCAGCGACAACGTCGGTACCTCGGCCTGCCGGACAGTGGTCGTGTCGGAAAACGAGGTAAAGGTTACCAGACCCTCCAGACGGTCCTGTACCGTCAGCGGCGAATCGGTCATGACGTATGTCACATCGGTGTTGCTCAACAGATTCATATTGCCTCGCATCACCAACGCATCCAGCGGACCGCGTACGGTGGCCATCAGGTCGACACATACCTTGCCGTACACCAGACTTTCGCGGGTGCGCGGAGCATCGAGCAATGTATAATTCTTTGCCCGCAGATTCAAGTCAGCAGTAGGCCGGTTCATATCGCGGAAATCAACATTACCGTCTATCGTGAAAGGATTGCGGCTGGTCGTATAAATGGCAAACTGATTGAACAACAACCGATTGTTTTCGAAACGTATCGGGCGGTTGTCAAACCAGAACTTTGCTCCCGCCTGACGGGCATATACCGACACACTATCCAAAGAAATGTCACCATTAAGCACAGGTGTATCCAACGAGCCTTCCAGATGCAATCCGCCGCCCACATGTCCGCTAAGCTGTACCATACGGTCGGGCACAAAAGCATTGGCTATTTGCAGAGGGAAACGTTCCAACGTAGCCATTACGTCCAGCGATTCCTTCTCGCCTTTCTGAGTAAGGGTTCCGTCGGCAGTCATTACTTCCTCATCGTCCACCATCAGATAAGAGTTGAGGTAGTGTTGCCCCGTTTCACCGGGCAGCCAGGTAGCACCCAATCCCACATCGCCTACCGGCTGTTTCTCGTACGTCAGTTGCTTGATGTTTGCCTCGGCCGACAGTTGCAGGGAAGTTGCAGTCTGTACATAGTGTGCCTCAGCCGAGAACAGTCCTGTTATGCGAGGCATATAAGGCATGATAGCAGTCAGCTCGCTCAGCCGGAAACGATCGAGTTCGATATTCATGTTCTGCAACGACACTGTATCGTCCCTGGCCGACTGCATACGGAAACACATACCATCGTCGCTATCCATATCCACATTGGCGTACAGACGCATGTCCTTGTGCAGATACAGCCAGTTGGCCTCATCGGCAAAATGAAACTTACGGAAAGCAATGACAGGTTCCGACGGAGTAAGGCGGAATAATACTCCATTGCCTTTGCCATTTCCCTCTGTCAGCGGACGGGCATTAATGCCGAACAACAGTCCTGTACGGCCTTCACCATCCACAAAGTCAGCGGTCAGTTCGGCATCCTCGCTGCGTATCTCGCCCGTCAGCGTGCTGCGGAATACAAACTGAGGGTTGCCGGGAGCATTGACGACACCTCCTTGCAGCTTCATGCGGGTCGTGTCTTGTGCGATGGCAAAGAACAGCGTATCGAGCTGCAACGAGTCGACGTGCAGTCCGTGTAGCGCTGTTCGTCCGTTGATACCTATTTCGGGAGTAAACCCAAAGCCTAAACTGAAATCATTGTAAGAAATGTTTTTCGTTGCCAGATAATAGCTGACAGGATTTTCCTTTCCTGCCGTCAGATACATGCCTGCCGATGGAAGCAACTCGCGCAGGGCAGCATGATCCAGCTTACGGTTGTCTATCTGGGCTGTCAGCTCTTTCATGAAGCGATCGGACTGATCAAGCAAATGTTTCAGCGTATTCTCGGCACGGAAATTCAGCTTCAAATCGCCCGCATTCATATTCAGTTTGATGGAGTCTCGACGGGCCTCCGCTCCTACCGCAAAGGCAAAAGGACGCTTCAGAGGCTGGGGGGCGATGCCCAATTTATGCAAATCGAGTTGAGCCACATCCATTTTCAGTTTACCGTCCAAATAGCGACGGTCGAGGCGCATATCGGCATCGGCCTGCATCTGCAACAAAGCATTGTCACTGGTCAGGCTGACCGTAGCAAGCTGAGACTTCAGCCCGGCATCCAGATGTACACCCGACACGTTCCAAGGGCCATACTGCAGTCTATCCAGTGATGCCTGTACGGTAGCCTTTGTCCGATATGAAGTAAAGTCGGTTCCCTGCCCCTTGGCACGTACTTTAGCTGATAGCAGATAAAGGGAGTCTTTCGGCAGGAAGTGATGCAGTTGCAGAGAGTCTATCACCAAATCAGCTTCGTAAGTCTCGGCAGACGTATCATAAAAAGCATTCAGATCGAGAAGCCCGTGTCCTTCGTTCAGTTTCAGCTGGGCTGTATAGCGTGAGCCTTCCAGATCGAGACGTGCTCCCAAGTTCATACTGTCAGGGATGATAAAAGAACCGTCGGAAGCTGTTCCGGCCAAGTCGGCCAGAAAGTTCAGGTCGTGCGTCTGCATCTCGAAGTCCAGCGTTCCTGTGCGTGTCAGGCTATCAGTCAGGTTCCACAATTCGCCCCCGCCGCTCAGCGAGAAGGCTCCCGGCAGATCGGCCGTAAAGCGTGAAATCTGCATCTGTTTCAGGTTACCTTCTGTACCGGCATGAATCACCAACGGGCGGAAGGGATAAGATTCCTTGAAACTGTCGGGCAGGCCACCGGCAAAGAGCAATACATCCTGTTTACCGATAAAGGCATTGAAGCGGGCCGACAAGCGTCCGGTAGTGGGTATATCGACCAACTCCCAATAGGTTTGCGCCGTCAGGTTCATTTCGCTGTTGGGCGTCTGCAGTTGCAGGGAAGGCACCCGTATCACAGTCGAATCAGACAGCAAGCGTCCGGTCAACGACGTAACACTCAGTCCGGAACGCTCGTTCATCGAAAATTCGCGTATCACAGCACTCATATCTCTGCCATGATACAACACCGAGTCAACTCCTATCCGTATGTCGCGCAAGGCTATGTGCGATGCGTCGAAACCTTCGGCTGGCTGAGCCGAACCGGAATCATACGTAAGTGTGGCTCCAGCAAGCTGAAAGCGGCGCCAGCCATAAAGCTGACGTCCCAAGTCGACAGTGGCATCTTCCAATCCCACTTCTTCAAGACGGGCAGCCAGCTGCATCGAGTCGAGCGGCATGTCGAGGCCGACCGATATGTTTTTCAACCGCATGGTGTTCAGTTTCACCTTCCAATTGACAGGCGTCGAAGTCGTATCGGGCACAGCCTCGGTTGTGTCGGCCAGCATCACCTGCAAGTGAGTATCGGCCAGTTCCACATCGTTCAGTACGACAGTTTCGTTCATCAGGTTGATACCGTGACTTTTAAGCGAAAAGTTTCCAAGTACCCCCTTGACAAGCATTCCGTCTACCAGATTGGAAGTATTGACTGTAGCCTGATTCAGCGTAATGTCGTCCACCTCGACCTGCCCACGTAGCAAAGGCCAGGCCTGCACATGCACATTCAGACTTTCCAGGGTAAGCAACGTATCAGGCTTCATCACTCCCGCCGAAACGTCAGCAGGCTGTATCACCTGCACTCCACGTACCAGCAGATTCAGTGGAAAACGCAGGTCGATACGCTCCACGGAGATGTCCATACCCGTTGATTCGGATGCAATAGACGTTATCTGCTTCCGCAGAAAATTCTGAACCGGAGGCACATAAAGCAATATCATCAGCAGAACGAACAGCAGGACCGGCGTGAGCAATATCCAGGCCACCCATTTCAACCATTTCTTTTTCTTTTCCATACACAAGATACGAAGTGTTTTTCTGTAAAGGACGGCGAATCATACCTATGCCAAACTACACAAGCCACATCCCTCCCTCACAAACATTCACAAAGTAAACAATTAATTTCGACATTTGTTGCTCTGAGGCAGAAAAGTATTTCACCTTTCACAGCAACCAACTGGTAAATAGCCGTTTACGGTGAAACGTGAAACATAGCAACCGCCATAGAAACGCTTGTGAAAGAAAAAAGTATGCCCATACGCCTCTACCGGAACACCTTCCAAACATGCGTACGGCATAAAAGAAACATTGTTCTCTCCGGAACAAAAACAATACAAAATACAAGACTCTGTATTAAAGCCTTTTACAGTACTCCCTACAACAGCCCAGCAACCCCGATATACAACACTTGCACGGCTCGCGAGCCGTACAAGTGTTGCTCGCAAGTGTTGCTCGTGAGCCGTACAAGTGTTGCTCGCGAGCCGTGCAAGTGTCCCACACGAGCGACACAAGTGTGGTAGAAAGGCTGCAAATACACGTATCGTAGTGTCTGCAGCCTAATCGGAAAAACAGGCAAACTTACTCGGCATTTTTCTTAAGCCACTCCAGTCTGCGCTGGTCGGGCAAGTGTTTCACCTTGAAGTGCTCGAAGGTAGCCTTGAACCCCTCGCCATCGGGACTGGCTCCCATCAGTCCGACCTGCATGGGGATATTATCCTGCATCCAGGCATTGCGCATCAGTATATATTCCTTGTCGTCGAAAGAATAAAACACTTCGACAGCATCAAGTCGTCTAACGGCCTTTATCCAGACACAATCCACTTTTTGATCCAGAGCAATGACGCTCCAGTCGGAAGTTTTGTGAGTGACTACCGTACTCAAATTGAATTTTCCGTCCACAAACTCAATACCGGCCTTGATATAGTTCTCGTGATCGATGCGCAGCATGAGGCCTGCCTGGTCAAAACGCGCTTTATAGTCTCCCGTCACCTTCACCTTGGCTTCGAACTCGCCTCCATACGTGGCGTAGTAGAAAGGCGCATCGTCCACTGTAAATCCGTAGTGCGAAATACGCCAATAGTCACTCTGAGGCGTCACAAACATGGACAATGTACGCCCCTCTATTTCCCATTCTTCCGGTTCGTTGAACCACTGCATTTTTTCCAAAGACTGTGCCATAGCCGACTGTAAAGACATTGCAACAAATAAAATTGATAATACCCGTTTTTTCATCTTGAACTTGTTTTAAAACTATTGCCAAAGGCCGATTGTAGCTTTTCCGGCACTTTTCTGATCGGTCTTTGTACAAATTGATTATTTTTGCAAAAATACAGTCTCGCATCCAACTGTACAATGACTATTAATAACCATTTTGCCATGGAAATCATCCATCAGCTGAACAACGAACTACTCAAACCAGCGTCCGACGGCATGCCAGTGTGTCCCGACGAACTGAACTACTTCAAAGACATTGCCCGAAGCTACGCCTGTACCGAACAGGCCATTGCCGTACTGAGCGACATGCATACAGACACTAGCTACATTTACTATGGCAAGTTTGCGGAAACCCTCGGCCTTAAAGAAGACAGCAAAGTCGAACGGATCTACTCCATCTGGGAAGAAAAAATCCTCCAGCTTATCCATCCGGACGACCTGAACAGCAAATACCTGCAAGAACTCCGCTTTTTCCATTTCGTAAGGAAACAACCCAAGGACAAGCAATCGTCCTTCTTTCTGATGAACAAGTTGCGTATGAAAAATCTCGCCGGAAACTATATCTGGGTACTGCACAGACTGTTCTACATCGCTATGTCTCCTACCAGCAACAACTTATGGCTGGCATTATGTCTGTACAACCCTCTTCTGTTTGACATATCGGCAAAAGGAATCGTAGCCAACGCCGTCAGCGGACAGACAATCGAGCTGAAAGACGACAACGACCTCAATATCCTCTCCCGACGCGAAAGGCAAGTCCTTCAGCTGATCAGCCAGGGAAGAACAAGCAAAGACATCGCCGACGAACTGTACATAAGCATCAACACCGTGAACCGGCACCGGCAGGAGATATTAAACAAACTGCAAGTGAGGAACTCCATCGAAGCCTGCAGAATAGCCAAAGAAATGAAAATTATATAGCCCCGTTTCCAATCTGTCAGCCTGCAACAGAATTTCCGGAAGACGTCAGAATTCTTTCTTCAACTGCTCCAACACCTCATCGACCTTGGCGAGTACCTCTCCCGTGCATTGTTTCAGGTGGTCGGTGAAAGGTACATCGCGGGCTGCCTCCAACTCGCGCAAACGTACGACCAGTTCCGTCGCACCAATCAGGGTGAACAGCGGTATCATCTTATGCGCTACGGCCGAAACCTCTTTCAGATTACCGTCATCAAGGCCTTTCTTCAAGCGTTCTCTATTCAGCCCGGTCTCGGTAGCAAAACTTTCGAGGATGGACTTCGAAGCCTCGGCATCGTTACCCGAAAAGGCGGTCAGTGCCGAGAAGTTATAACCATGCGGTGAA